>JBJMGJ010000041.1:0-15182 GCA_045807965.1 Bryobacteraceae bacterium
AACGCTCCCGGACTTTCTTTTGACCCAGCAAATGCTGGGAATCCGGATTGCATCCCTGACACACGTCAAACAGGAGGGCCGCCGGCTCTTCGTGGACGGCAAGCCGATCCGCCGGATCTATAACCGTGTCATCCCCAACGAGCTCGTCGCGAAGAAAATACGATCGCCATTCGATTTCCGGGCTGACCTGGACGTCGAATGGGCCGGACACCCAAACTGGTTCTTCCGGCTCGGCAAGTTTTCGCTTCCCTGGTTTAAGCATCCGAGCGTACCCAAAACCTGGTTTCTTCACGAATTGAGGAAGTTTCCGAACGACCTCTCGCGATACGTCCTGAAGCCTCTGTTCTCCTTCACAGGTCAAGGTGTGATGATCGGGCCGGCTCAGGCCCAAATTGAGGCGATCCCGCTGCCGGAGCGGCAGAATTACATTCTTCAGGAGAAAATGCACTTCGTTTCCACAGTGCACACGCCCGCCGGTCCGACCAAAGTTGAAATTCGAATCCTGTACATACGGCACAGGGGCAAACTGCGCGCCATCACCTCCGCCATCAGGATGGGTGGAGGCAAGATGATGGGAGTCGAGTTCAATCAGGACCAGGACTGGATAGGGGCGTCAGCCGGATTCTTTCCGACGCCTTCGTAGACACCTGGCAAGATGCTGACGGTAATGGAGAGCGGTATTCTCGCATCAGACAGCTGGAACGAATACAGGTATCAATTCTATGGCAACTGATCCACGAGCAGGAAAACCCGCTGAAGTATCGTCGCTTGTCAATCTACCCCGTTTGACGGCCAGCTACTACGTACTCAAACCCGATACTTCGGAAAGCACACAGCGCGTCGCTTTCGGCACGTCCGGCCACCGTGGGTCGTCCTTTCATTCGGCCTTCAACGAAGATCACATTCTGGCGATCACGCAGGCGATCTGCCGCTACCGCAAGGAGCAATCGACGACGGGGCCATTGTTCCTCGGCATGGATACGCATGCGCTTTCGGAACCGGCGTTTGCGACCGCTTTGGAGGTGCTGGCGGCGAACGAGGTCGAAGTGATGATCGACAGCGAAGGCGGGTACACGCCGACGCCCGCACTTTCGCACGCGATCCTGCAATACAATCAGGGCCGCAAGAAAGATTTTGCGGACGGAATCGTCATTACTCCATCGCACAATCCACCCGAAGACGGTGGATTCAAATACAACCCGCCCAACGGTGGCCCGGCCGACACCACTGCGACGAAGTGGATTGAGAACGAGGCCAACCGCTATCTTGCCGAAGGACTGAAGCAAGTTCGAAGAGTTCTGTTTACGAAGGCCATGGCCTCTCCAACGACGCATCGCTACGATTACGTATCGAACTACGTCGACGGGCTGTCGCTTGTGATTGACATGCCGTCGATTGCGCGTTCCGGATTGAGGCTCGGGGTAGATCCGCTTGGCGGTACCGGTGTTGCATACTGGCCGCGTATCGCAGAGAAGTATCAGCTGAACCTCGACGTGATCAACACGAACGTCGACCAGACATTTCGCTTCATGACCGTCGATTGGGACGGCAAGATCCGGATGGATTGTTCGTCGCCGTACGCGATGGCGAGCCTGATTGCACTGAAAGACAAGTACGATGTGGCATTCGCTTGCGATACGGATCACGACCGCCACGGTGTAGTGACACCGAGCGCCGGCCTGATGAACCCGAATCACTACCTGGCCGTGGCCATTGATTACCTGTTTCGGAACCGCCCCGAATGGAAGGCGGATGCGGGGATCGGGAAGACGCTCGTGAGTAGCAGCATCATCGATCGCGTTGCTCACGATCTCGGAAGGCGGCTTGTCGAGGTGCCTGTGGGCTTCAAATGGTTTGTGGACGGCCTGCTGGATGGTTCCTTAGGCTTCGGCGGGGAAGAAAGCGCTGGGGCCTCCTTCTTACGAACCGACGGACTGGCGTGGAGCACCGATAAAGACGGATTGATTCTGGGGCTCCTCTCGGCCGAGATCACAGCAAAGACGAAGAGCGACCCCGGGGTCTACTATCGCAAGCTCACCTCGAGATTCGGGGATCCGGTGTACGAGCGTATCGATGCGCCAGCCTCACCGGAACAGAAGGCGATCCTCTCCAAGCTGTCGCCCGAGCAGGTCTCGGCCAAGGAGCTGGCAGGCGAGCCAATTACAGCCATGCTTACCACTGCACCAGGCAATGGGGCAGCGATTGGCGGGCTGAAGGTGACGACCGAGAATGGATGGTTTGCGGCACGTCCCTCGGGCACCGAGAACGTTTATAAGATCTACGCCGAAAGCTTCCTTGGGAAAGATCACCTGAAACGGCTACAGAGTGAAGCGCAGGCGCTCATCTCGCGTACGTTCGAGCAGGCGACGGCGAAGGCTGTTTAGGTCCGCGCGGTACTACTTACCAAACCCATACAGCTCCGCTGGATTCTGTACCAGAATGCGATGCCGCACCCACTTTTGAGGTGCCCACTCGGATAGGAGGTCGAAGAGGTTTGCGTCATTCGGCTTGTGATCGTCAGCGAGGCTGGGATGCGGCCAGTCGCTGCCCCACAATAGTCGCTCCGGCGAGGCCTTGACAAAGGCGCGAGCGATCGCAGTTGCTTCCGGGTATGATGGCGGGCCAATTTGACTGTTAAGATAAGCCCCCGAGAGCTTGACCCAAGCGCGACCGCTGTCGATGAGGCGGCGCACGATTTTGTGGGATGGGTGGCCGATTCCAGCGGGCAACGAGGGATTGGCCATATGGTCAAAGACTAGCTGACACGGAAGACGTTCCAGTATGTTGACGAGCTCAACTATCTGGTCGCCGCTCACGTTCAATTGAACATGCCAACCGAGCTCTGCGACCCGACTAGCGAGCGGCGCGATCATGGTGGGATTGACGATCGCCGAGGCGGGGTCCCCAAGCGTCAAGCGCGTGCCCCGTACGCCCGCCTGGTGAAGCTTTTCCAGTTCACGTTCTGTTACGGTTGGTCTCAACACGGCAATGCCCCTACCGTCTTTCCCGAGCTGAGCTATTGCATCGACGGTGGCTCGATTGTCGGTCGCATAGTTCCGAGGTGTGACAATGACCCCACGCGTAGTGCCTAGGCGCCTCTGCAGAAGTCGATAGTCTGGTGCGGTCGCGTGCCTGGGCGCAACCTTTGAACTGGGGGTGAATGCGAAACGTTCCGGATCATAGATGTGGATGTGGCAATCGCAGGCGTTTGCCGGAGCCCTCAACTTCGGGCGTGCAGTGCCCGCCGAGTTTGGCACAGTTTGGGCCTGGTCCGCCGCGATGCCCATCGCTTCGGTCACGAGGGTTAGTGCTGTGCGGACAAATGAACGACGTTCAATCGTTAACGCAACCTCAGTTTCTCTTCCAAAGCAGTCGTAAACCAAGAACCCGTCAACGACAGGACCGGCGTGGAATTCCGTTCGACGGAAACTCCACGCACGTCAGGCTCTGTCCAGCCGTTTAGAAGCTGATCTTAGCCGATACTTGCACAATGCGCGGATCGCGATAGCTGGTCACGCGACCGAACGTGGACGTGGTAGTGAAAGCGGCGCCAACCGCCAGGGGATTCGTGTGGTTAAAAACATTGAACGCGTCGCCACGAATCTGCAGGTTCACGCGTTCACCGAACCGGATGTTCTTGAATGCGGAGAAATCCCAGCGCTGAAAGCCTGGACCAGTGATGATGCCACGGCCTGCATTGCCGGGCCTGTTGATGCCGGCCGGGACGTTCGCGAAGCACGAAGTGCTAAACCATTGTGCGATCGTGTGAGGTGCATTGGCATTGGGATCGCCGCACACCAGATCGGGACGAGGGCCCGCCGAGCTGGGTCCAAGGAAGCCGAGCCCGCCGGGATCAACGCCCGAGTTGGTGGGTGTTATTGGCAATCCGGTATTGATTTGGAGGATTCCCGAGACTTCCCAACCCCCGAGGACCTTGCCTGTCATGCTTTTCTGCGCTCGGAAAAACGGCAGCTCATAAACAAAGTTGGCCGAGAACACATGCCGACGATCCTGGGGAGCACGACCGTACTCGGCCGCGAAGTTGTAGCTGTTCTGTGGCGCGGTTGAATTATCGGTCTGATTGTTTGTGAGATTTTTCGAGTAAGTATAGGAGAAACTCGCCTGGGAATCGCCTCTGAACTGTTTACGAGCGAAAACCTGGAGCGAATTGTAGTTCGCGTTGAACCACGGAGCAACCATGTTGATTGAGGTATAGCCCGGATACGGACGGATGGCGTTGAGCCTGGGCGTTGTCGTCGAGGTTACAACTGAACCCGCGGGAATGATTCCGGAGCTGAACGCAAGCCCAGGGTAGACCTGGTTGATATCTACTATTCCAAGCAAGTGAGTGCTCTTCGTCCCGACATACGACACATCGAGCAGGAGAGTATTCGTTAGTTGCCGCTGAATGCTTAGGTTCCACTGTTGCGTGTACGGAAGAACGCGATTGGGCGAAGTAGCACGAATGGTCGGAGGAGTCAGCGACACCGAAGGCGTTCCAGCGAGCGGGTTATCTAACTGGGTGTTCAAAACGTTCAAGGAGTTGACGAAGGGCGGGTTGGCAAAAATGTTGAGCTCATAAAATCCGTACGCGGTTGCGTCGTAGAAGATCCCGTACCCACCGCGTATCGACGTTTTTCCCGAATTGAAAGGATCCCACGCGAAGCCGACGCGCGGGGCAAAGTCGAGTGTCGGCTGGCTCGAAACCTTATCCCCGTAGGGCGAGTTCTGGTTAGCTATGATGACCCCCGGTAGCGCCGTATTGGGGGTAGCCAGATTGCCCGCTGCAGTGATCGCTGGAGCTTGCGATCGGAAGTAGGATGCCGGATCGAACGTTGTTAGTTGGTTATTGTTGTCGATCGGATTCCGGAACATCGAGTAGCGAAGCCCAACATTGATCGTTAAGTTCGGCCGTAGGCGGAAATCGTCCTGCAGATAGAGTTCCCATTCTTGACCACGAATGTCGGGCGTAAGGTCCTTCGAAGCCTGACTAAAAGTGCTGACCCGCCCAACGAGGAAATCCGCCCAGGACTGCTCGAAAGTGGATGATCCTCTTTGCACCACCCCGCTGGGCGGACTAAAGGCAAACGTTCCTTCGTTATTGCGACCGCTGTTCTCTGTCTTTTGATAGTAGTTGTAGGTAAATCCGTATTTGAGGTTATGACGCCCGAACACCTGGCTTACGTTGTCGTAACCGTTGTAGTTCCGGTTTTCGTCAATGTAGGGACCAAAGGTCGTGAGCGACGAGCCGCCAGTAAGAGTCAGACTGGGAACTCGTCCCAGGGTGACCGGGAACGGCAAGTTGGCTTTTATATCGGGCGAAGCTTGTGAATTCAGCAAGCCTGTCGGCTGGCTTAGCACAGCCCCGTAGGAGTATGCGAAACCGGCTTCGTTCACCCACGTTGGGCTAATGCTTGATACGGCCCGCCCGACCCAGCTTCTTCCCGGAGAATTCGTGCTCGTAACCGCAACGCCGGGCAATGGGGAACCGGTAAAGAGTCCCGCGGGCTCCGTGGTTGGGATCTGGTCCCGAAGAAAACGAAGTGACACCTGTAGTTTCGGGCCAAACACATGGTCGATTTTGTATAACTCCTGTTCGAAGTTATAGACGTTTCGGAGCGGAGTGACCGAATTGAAGGTGCCAGGCGCACCCGCCGGTATCTTGCTGAAGATATCTTTGACGTAGGCCTGTGCCAGTGGGCTGATATTTGTGACGCGCGTGCCGGTGCTCGTGCAGGCTGTGCCCGAATACACGAGGCAAACCGGGTTGTCGAAGTTCCCCGTCAACATACCCGTTGTGGGGACTGTCGCAATTGCCGACGTGTACGTCACAACTCGACGAAACTCTTGTGAAACAAAGAAAAAGGTTTTGTTCCTTTCCTTGTTGTAAACACCCGGAAAAAAGATCGGACCTCCCAGGGTCCATCCGAAGTTGTTGTACCGGAGCGGCGGATTCTTAATATTGTTGGAACTGTTGAGAGGGCTATTCGCCGCAAAGGCATCGTTGCGGACGAACTCGTAGGCGCTCCCATGAAACTGACTCGTTCCGGACTTGGTAACGACATTAATCTGCCCGCCAGCCCCGCGGCCAAATTCAGCCGAGTAATTGCTGCGAAGTACTTTGAACTCCTGGAGAGCATCAACACTGGGATAATTGAGTAACGTCAGATTGGCCCCGCGATCAACGTTGTCTGCCCCATCCACCGTCCAATTATTCTGTGTCGGCCTCGATCCGTTGATGGAGAAGTTAACCTGGTTGGACTGACCACCGGGATTGGAAACGCCGACGTAAATTTGATCGGACGCGCTGGAGCTTACGCCTGGCATGAGCGTCACCAACTGTTCGTAGTTGCGATTATTCAGCGTCAGTTCCCGAACCTGGGTGCCCGTGATGGTCGTGCTTTGCTCCGCCGCTTGCAGTTGCACCGCGACGGGCGACTCCTGGACGGTCACCTCTTCCGTGACGCTGCCCACCTGCAGCGTCACCGGAAAAGTGAGCTTATCGTTCACATTCAAAACGATGCCCGTCAGCGTCGCTTTTTTGAAGCCCTGCGATTCAACTGCAATGGTGTACTTACCGATGGGCAGGAGAGCTGCCGCGAAGTTTCCTTCCGCGTCAGTTGTGAGCGTACGCTCGGTTCGGCCCCGGTCCACGTTCTGGATCGAAACCTGGGCACCGATAATTTTTCCGCCGGACGGGTCACTGACGGTGCCGACCATCGTACCCGTAATATCAGCGGCGTGCATCTGAGTGGAGAACGCACTCAGAAAAAGCGAGATCCAAACGGATGAAACCTTCAAGTTCATTCCCAAAGCTGTCTCCCTGACGGCAGTAGTATTCCTATTCTGCAACGAAGGCCAAAGAAAAAACAGAGAAAACGCTGTACGTTGGCTGCAAACAGAGGGTCGATTCACACATGCTCAGATCCTGGACGATTGCATCATGGCTTCTGTTCTTTGCCGGCGCAGATTGGGCCGGGGCGACAACCACTGACCCGGCGGGTAAAGAGGATTTGCGTGCCGACGCCCTGGTCGTGACAGGCAAGGTGACCTACCTGCGGGATGATCAGCCCTGGGCCGTTAGCAGCGGCGAATATGTCCCTCTTCGAAAGGTTATTAAGACCGGTGACGACGGATACGGCCATTTCAGGGTCACGGACGGCGACACCTTCGACATTTTCGCCAACTCACAAGTGCTCTTCCGGGGAAACACAGGAAACGCCGGAGACCTGCTGGATGTGCAATCGGGGCGAGTCAGAGTCCATTTGGGGCGAACGGCCGGCGAGCGGCAGCAACGCATCTTCACCCCCTCGGCGATCATCATTGGCCGTGACCCGGCTGGTTTTGCGTTAGCGGTCGACGAGGAGGGCACCGTTCGAATCGACGTGACGGAAGGAGAAATCAGAGTCCAACATGCTCTGCTGCCCCGCAGTGAACCGGTGATCGTGAGAGCGGTTGACGCGATAGTTGTTCGCCCGAACGAAACAGTTTCTCGGCGGGTTGATCGCGGCACGCTGTATCGATACACGGTAAAGATCTGGTCGGCTTTGACCTGGGGACATTCCGGCCGTGATGGGGAGCCGATTGAAGGCAATCACTTCCTCAAATTGAATATGATTGGGCGGCCGCTAGAACCCTTCCGCCTCGAGTGCCCGGAAAATCCCCCGCTACAATGAAGCCGGATGCGCAAGATTACGTATACCGGGGCCGCTGTGCTTTCCATTGCTGCATTCGTTAACGTCCACGCTGGGGCGGAATACGTGAATTTCTCAACCAATCAGGCCCCCGCGGCACCCCCGCCAGGCGCTCCCGTCTCGGCACCACGGCCCGCTTCGGCTGGTCTCGAGAATCCCTGGGACGTAAGAAAGATCATTGGCGAACTGCAGAACGATACAAGCAATCTGCAGCCCTTGCTTCGGAAGATGAATCCCCAGGAATGGTACGACAAGAAAGGTGCGCCAACCACCTATATACTGCAGTGGCAAAGCGCCGGGCAGCAGATGAACAATGTCCTTTCAGCTGCGAGGCTTTTCGCCCAGAAGACCGATAGTTTGTCACTGGCTTTGGATACGTATTTCAGGCTGGAGGCGCTTGAAGTTACGGAGCGGGCGCTGGCTGAAGGAGTCGGACGATACGATACCGCGGCCACGGCGAGAGAACTGAACGCTCTAATCGCGCATAATTTTGCTTCGCGCGAGCGAATCCGCGGATACATTCGCGACTTGGCCGCCACAACAGAAGAGAATTTCAAGATTGCCGACAGCGAAGCGCAGCGTTGCCGGGAAATGATCAGCAAACAACCTGTATCCAGCCAGGCAAGAAAGTCTAAGAAGGATTAGATGGAAGCATTCAATTTTAAGTGCTCGATTTGCGGAGAAACCTCAACCAAATTGTGCATCTATTGCACCAAAGATGCATGCAACAACCATTTGTGCGATCGCTGCCACTATTGCAGCGATTGCTGTTTGTGCGATCTTCCGTCGAACGCGCCGGACGGCCCGTCGCAATCTGCCGACCCTAGCGAGTTATCGCCGCACTTGGAAGCCAGTGGAGATGGCTCCAAAGCAGAATTTTTTGCGGTCCACAACGGCTATTTAGCTATGGCCGACCGCTAACCTTCGCGTTTTGAAGCAATGCGAAAGTGCTTCTTTGGAGAAGCGGCGGCAGCGAGCACGGCATCCCGATCTCCATCGATCCAGGCTTGGTTGATCTCTTTTTCGTCGAGCCCGGCTACTCGTCCCGCGAGAATGAATGCCGGCAGGGCAGCCTTCAGATCGTGCCATTTCGCCATTTCCGTCAGGGATTCGAGAGCCCGGGCACGCACCAGTTCCAGAGTTCCAGCATCCCGAGTTTCCGTGAGATTGACGAGCGCCAAGGCGGCGTTTCTCCGATCGGAAAACACCATGGAATTCATCAGTTCCGTAAACCAGGTCGGCTCAACCCGGATCTCCTGATCGGGATGAATCTTAGCGCCAATGAACACAGCTTTAAGGGCCCGCATGGCATTGCTTCTCACATTTTCGTCCGGATCGCGTAAAGCATATTGCAAGGCGTCCACCATAATTTTCGTTGTATGAGGACCCCGCGGAGTGTATTGGAGAATGTACGCGGCCGCGATACGCTGTTCCGGATCCGCGGAACCCCGGAGAACGCGATCAATCAGGAGCAGATCGCGCGCCACTAAGGGGCGAAACTTTTGCTGGATGGCTCTTGTTTCACTATCCGCCATTAATGAATAGCCGGCCGTGAAATCTTCGTCCGCACTCTTCTCCCGTATGCTGACGGGAAGAGAGTCGAGAAACGCGTGATAGTTGTCAGCGATATCCGGGGCAAGCGCTTCCGTGCCTTGCGGCTCCGGGTGGTAATCGAGATGAGGGCCTTGCGGCTCCTCAATTCCCACATAGAGAACCATCTTGCCTTCAACACAGCAGGAAGCCTCGGCGCGGGAGGCAAGTACACCCGCAACCTTATTGATTCGCTCTTCCACGCCTTCTCGCCCGGGAGCCAGATCGCCCGGCTTGGCGCCAATCGCCGCTTTGATCTTCTCGAGGGAAGCTTTATGCACCCCGTAGATCTCGATTAAGCCGATGCGGGGTGTCAGATCCTCGGATCGGCTCATCGACGCTACCAAAAATAGGGCGGTAGCCACCCAAACAGTCCGTTGAACCACTTTACTTGCAGACGTACGCCCGCTGCATTGCGTTCAGACTATTCTGCTCAACTATTTGCCTGCTTTTCAGCGAGATCCCCAATCCAGGGCAGACGAACGTTTTTTCCGTTAAACACCGAGAACATCAGATAAATCCAGAGAACGAACCCAGCGAGATCGATAATGCTCAGAAGAACAACACCAACGAAATGACCGATAGCGGGCAGGATGATACTCAGGACGATGAACGCCACATTGAGAAAGATGGATTGCCAGGCATGGAACTTGATCGCTCGATTCTGGTTATACGGCGCCCAAACGAGGAAGATAATGCCAGTGATAAACCCGAGCAGATAGCAAAGCGCGCTCGCTGCGTTCTGACTGAGCCCGCCGGCCCGTCCATAGGTTGGCCCTGTTGAAGAAGCTGAAGAAGAAGAGTACGTAGAACCGGGAGCGGCGGATGCACCCATGGCGGAGCCGCAGTTGGGGCAATAGGCACCCGAAGCCTCGGTTCCGCAATTTGGACAAAATGGCATAGATTCCTTCCAGGCGGTCTGTGAGCCGCACTTTGAGAAGAGTCTATCCTAGCGCGTTCTTTGGGGTTTCGATCGGCTGAATTCGCCTAAAGCACCGCAAACCTGTTCTGAAAGTTCTGTGCGATACAGAACTTCTTGGCCGAGATCCGTTTCTTCTCCGCTCTGCGCTGAACTGATGTATATGACACGCCCGGAAGATATGGGCACGTCAGGCGCTCTCGCCGGCATGCCCTTGCACAACTATTCGAAATGTAGTGCGCGATTGCTCCAAACTGACTCAGGTGCGGTGCCAGCAAAGAAATCCCGCAGCCTTTGGACAGGCTTGTTAGTACCCTGTTCCGGTCGGGACCGGTTCGAAGGCGTCTGATCGTTTACTTTCCGCTATCTCGGCGATAAGCGACGCCGCATGTTCGCACTCCTCTCCCGTCACATCGTAGTGCGTAAGCATACGCATGTGAGTCGCGTTGATGCCGTTTGCAAGTACACCTCGAGCCTTGAGCTTGCGGCTGAAATCGGCAGTCGAGATCTTGAGGCCCGTAATGTCGAAGATAACGATGTTCGTCTTGACTCCACTTGGAACAATTTCGATGCCCGGAACTGAGGCAATCCGGTTCGCGAGGAGTTGCGCATTCGCATGGTCGGTTTGCAGCTGCGACGGCGAATCCTCAAGGGCAACCAATCCGGCAGCGGCCAGGATGCCCGCCTGCCGCATCCCTCCGCCCAGACGTTTGCGGTACAGGCGTCCTTGCGCGATCGCCTCCCCGGTTCCGACCAGCATCGACCCGACGGGAGCACCAAGAGCTTTAGAAAGGCAGAACATGACGCTGTCCACGTGTCGAGCGATACGCGCGACGCTCGCGCCGGTAGCGGCCGAAGCGTTAAACACGCGAGCACCGTCCATGTGCACCTTCAGGCCTCTGGCATGTGACTGCTCACATATAACGTCGACAGCTTCGGGAGAATAGAACGTTCCACCTGCCATGTTATGTGTGTTTTCCAGCCAGACGAGCGTAGTCGGAGCACAGTGAGGCCCAAACGGCCGAAGCGCCGCTTCAATCTGATCCCAGGTAAGAATGCCATCGACTGTGGCGACCGGGCGTGCGAGGCAGCCGGAAAACCACGCGAGCATCGAAAGTTCCCAGTCCATCAGGTGCGACCGGGCTTCGCAGATTACTTCCTCGCCGTGTTTCGTGTGCAGTTTGGCGGCGATGGTGTTGCCCATCGTGCCTGTTGGAACGAAAAGGGCGGACTCCTTTCCAAAGATCTCGGCAGCTGTCGCTTCGAGTCGATTGACAGTCGGGTCTTCGCCGTAGACGTCGTCTCCCAGTTCGGCATTCGCCATCGCAGCAAGCATTCTAGCCGTCGGTCGGGTCACGGTATCGCTTCGAAGATCGATGGGACGGCCGCTAATCATTTAGAAACTCCTGAAAGATTTCATTTGAAATTAAGACGCCTTTGGGCGAAAGGCGCAATGCTCCATTGTCCAGTTCGAGCATGCCGAGATCTGTCCATTTGTGTATGGGAGAAGCGAACCTGTTCCACTCGGCTGCGGTTGGCCTGATTCCATCCATTAACCGGAGGCCCACAAAAAATCGCTCCTCCACTTTGTCAACTCTTTGGCGTTCTGGAGCACCGTCCGTTAACTCCAGCCGCTTCAGATAATCGTCTAAACTGTCCGGATTTCCCCATCGAAACGTACCATCGTAGGAATGCGCGTCCAATCCGAACCCGACGTAAGGCTCGAGGTGCCAGTACTTCAGGTTGTGAACCGACGCAAAACCGGGCCGGGCAAAGTTCGAGATCTCGTATCGCCGATAACCTAGGCGAGCAAAATAGTCGACCGCCCTCTCGTAAAAATCGGCAGCGGCTTCCTCAGAAGGCAGAAAGCCGGCGCTGTACCGCGTACCGCCGGTCAGGATTTCCTTTCCCAACCGGCTGTCCTCGTCCACTTCAAAGAGATAAACAGAGACGTGGGGGGGAGAAAGTCGCGCGATCCAATCGAGCGAGTTGGCCCAGGACTCGCGAGTCTGGTGGGGCAGGCCCGCGATCAAGTCTAAGTTGATGTTCGTAATACCACCGGATCGCAACATCTCCAGATCGCTTGCGACGACCTCGGCCGTGTGACGCCTGCCGGAATAGCGCAGCTCAGTGGCGTCAAACGATTGCACTCCGAGGCTCACCCGGTTCACGCCGAAGTTAGCCCAACGCGCGACGCGATCGCGGGTTAACGTTCCCGGCGCACATTCAAGGGTGACCTCAACAATCTCCCTGGAAGGAATCGCCGCGAGTATCTCCGTGAGAACGCAGGGCTGAAGCAGGCTTGGCGTACCGCCGCCCAAATACACCGTTTCCGGCAACCATTCCCACTGATGATGCCGAATTTCGCTCAGGAGAGCTTGTTCGTACAGCGAGCTTCGCTCCCGGGATGCGACTCCCGAAGCAAAGTTACAAAATGTGCATTTTTGATTGCAAAAAGGATAGGAGATGTAAACGCCAGGCACGGATTCAGAGCGTGACCGCTTCCCCCGTCTGCTTGCTAATAGCGGAAGCAATCAGCTCTTCCAGCGATTGTTGCGAGTCCGGAAGAACAAAAGCCTGCCGAGCGCCGTCCCAGTCCAGCTTGAAACTTCGCGAATGGGCCGAGACCCAGACCTGGCGGACAGGTGCATTTGGGCTGACGACAAACTTCGCCTTGGGCTCATCGAATTCGATAGCAAGGGCGCCGGCATTGAAATCCGGTTCGAATTCGTAACGGTCTGAAGCGGCCGCGAGCTTTTTGTAGAGCGAATCCAGCGCGGCATCCGCCCGGGATTTAAATTCCTGTTCGTCCATACCCTCCTTTCATTCTGTACCGTCGGGCGCAAAGAATAGTAACTTTAACGTGTGGGGTCTCATCTGCTAACTGCGCGCTAAAGTATGGAGCCTTCGTGTGTACGTCAAACCTCAATCCCGGGCACGAGCAAGCTCTTCTCTGATTTCCTGTATCACTTTGACAGGGTCGAGACGTATTTCCCCTGGCATTTCGGGAATTTCGAGCACTTGGTACAGTCGGCCAAGACAATAAACTTCCCTGAAGAGAAGCGATCCGGAATCGTTCGGGCGCTGCGGGCTCAAAACCCGGCTTCTCCCGCTTTAGACCAACTCGAGAGGCCCGGAACCGTCGCTGTCGTGACCGGCCAACAAGTCGGACTCCTGTCCGGTCCCTCTTATACGGTTTTTAAGGCCCTGACCGCCGTAAGGCTGGCCGCGCAACTCAGCGAGCAGGGTACTCCGGCCGTCCCGATCTTCTGGCTTGCAACAGAGGACCATGATCTTGCCGAGGTGGATCATGCCTGGCTCTTTGACGCGGGCGGCACACCTGTCAAGATCAGCGCCGAGGGTGGATCGGTCGCCAATAGCCCGGTTGGCAACGTTGAGATCACGCAGTTCGATCTTGGAGAAATCGCGAGAACACTGGGTGGCCTGCCCTTCGGCTCACAAGTGCTAGAGCGAATCGAACAGCATTATCGTCAAGGCACAACTTTCGGAAGAGCCTTTCACGGTCTCATTCGTGACATACTCAGCGACTTTGACCTGATCTATCTGGACCCTCTGGCCCCCGAAATTCGCCATCTCTGCGCTCCCTTTCTCAAAGAAATTGTTCAGAGAGTTGATGAACTTGTTCCCGCGTTGCGGCAGCGCAGCTCTGAATTAGAGAAGGCGGGATACCATGCCCAGGTTCATCTCGACAACAACGCTTCCCTGCTCTTCTCTCTCGAAGGGGGAAAGCGGCTGGCGCTCAAGTACAACGACGGCCGATTTGTCTCCAGAGATCGTTCATTTGATGCGTCTGAGCTGTCCGCACAAGCGGAGAAATTGTCCCCGAATGCGCTGCTAAGGCCGGTAATGCAGGACTACCTGCTTCCGACAGTGAGCTATGTGGGCGGGCCCGCTGAGATCGCCTACATGGCGCAGAGCGAAGTGCTCTACAAGCGATTGTTGGGACGAATGCCAGTCATTTATCCGCGCAATAGCTTCACGATGCTGGACACGCGTGCCGCCAAGCTTCTGGACCGGTACGGACTCCACGTCGTGGACCTGCTGGATTCACAAGATCGGGTGAAGTCTGTGATCGCGAGCAAACTCGTGCCTCAAGATTTGAGAGCTGAAGTGGCAGCGCTCCGATCCGGAATCACGAAATCTCTAAGCGGCATGCGAGAGAGATTGCTCCACTTCGATCCGACACTGTCGGCAGCGGCGGATAAGAGTCTGGCAAAGATCGGGTACCAGCTGGACAAATTGACGGCTAAGACTGCGCGAGAGACAATGCGCCGAGATCAGCGCGCCGAAGCCGACGCAGAGTATCTTTCCAACCTGATCTACCCTCAACGTCATCTGCAGGAGCGTTTTTATTCAATCCTGCCATTCCTCGCGAAGCACGGCCTTGATTTGCCGCGGAACATCTATGAAGAGACGCAGCTATCCTGCCCTGATCACATGCTGCGAACTTTTTAGTTCACTCTTACTTGGCCGAAAGAACGGTTGTAATCGCGTTTTCTAGCTGTTCTTTCGACCAAGCTGTGCTGATAAAGAGTTCCTGACGAGCTCCTCCGCTCAGGGCAATCGCTTTCCATCCGTTTGTTGTCTCGACGGTTATTCGAATCGCAGGCGGTCCTTTCGCGTCGCGCACCGGACGGATTACGCCGGGGATGACGGACCGAATATCGCTATTTGATTCGAGCAGCTGTTCCAGCACGGGGCGAAGGCCGTCGATGATACTGTGTTCGATCTTGAGCTTGCCCTTCGCAGCGCGGAGTTTCACTTCCTTATTTTCGCCGGTGTCGAAGTTGGCATCTTAGTTCGCTGTTAGCATCGCTATATGGGCACTGGCGAACTCGACCGTTATTCCCGCCAGATTCGATTCGAGCCCATCGGAGAGCACGGACAAACGGCGATCAGACAAGCTTCCGTCTGCGTTGTCGGCTGCGGAGCTCTGGGAAGCTTCCAGGCAGAGTCGC
>JBJMGJ010000042.1:0-14696 GCA_045807965.1 Bryobacteraceae bacterium
ACCCGATCAAATCGAAGCTGCGATTGATCGCGCTCTTGCTCATAAAGGTCCGTTCTTGATCGACTTGGTTCTTGAAAGCAACGTGAATCCAGAGCGAGTTGGGAATACATGCGGACAGTAGTTAAAGCGGTAGGTAGTACAAATTAGCAGTTGTTTCGTTGAGGAGAAACACTGGATGAATATCGATTTTACGTTCTCGGATACCGTAGCTGGATACGTCGTTTCGTACAACGGCGAAGGTCAATACTTCACACTTCGGACGTCGGACGACCGACTCCAAAAGGTGAACCTCACGCCGAACACGTTCGCGCGAGTGACTTATAACCTCGAAGAGCCTTATCAGGACGCAACCACGCTCATGCCGTCCCTCTTGGCCCTTCCTCGCCAGTTTGTGTTCGCGTATGGAGCCTTCTATCCGGGGTCGGGTGAGGGCGTCTTCGAAGCGCAATGGCTGGTCTTTCCTGGCAAAGGTCCCGGTATCTATCGTCACGAAGAGCCAGATTGGTGGATCAAGCAATCGAAGTCGATCGGCCATTCCTACCTGAAGTGGCAGTTCGGTTTTCCCGGCCAGGAAATCGATTTCCGTAACTATCGCACGATGCTCCACCTTGCCGGTGCAAAGAAGGGCGACTACTTACAGGAAACAGACACGATCAGCCGTATGATCTACGGCTTTTCCACCGCCTATATGCTCACGGGCGAAGACGGCTTTCTGGAAGCTTGCGAGAAGGGCGTCCAGTATCTGCGCGACCACATGCGGTTCTACGACGAAGACAACGACGTCGTTTACTGGTATCACGGGATCAAGGTCGAAGGGGAGAAGGAGCACAAACTGCTTACTTCTGAATTCGGCGACGATTACTACTCCATACCGGCCTACGAACAGATCTACGCTTTATGCGGCCCCTGCATGACGTATCGCATCACCGGCGATCCGAAAATCATGTGGGACATGGAAAAGACCATGAAGCTGTTCGAGAATCACTACAAAGATACAACCGGTGGCGGCTACTTCTCGCATCTTGATCCGATCAGCCTCGATCCTCGCGCTGAATCTCTCGCCCATAATCGAGCCAAGAAGAATTGGAATTCTGTTGGGGATCACGCTCCCGCATACCTCGTGAACCTGTACCTTGCAACCGGTGACAAGAACCACGCGGATTTCCTCGAATACACCTTCGACACAATTGCCCGTTACTTCCCGGATTACGACAATAGCCCGTTCGTGAATGAGCGATTCTTCGAAGACTGGAGCCACGATCAGACCTGGGGTTGGCAGCAAAACCGTTCGGTTATCGGCCACAACCTGAAGATCGCGTGGAATCTCATCCGCATGAATTCGCTGAAGCAGAAGCCGGAATATACGGCTCTGGCGCGGCGAATAGCGGAGTTGATGCCGCAAGCCGGTGCGGACCGGCAGCGCGGCGGCTGGTACGACGTTGTCGAGCGCGTCCTTCAGCCGGATGGCAAACACTTCCGCTTTGTGTGGCATGACCGGAAAGCCTGGTGGCAGCAAGAGCAAGCTATTTTGGCGTACCTGATTCTCCACGGGGTTCTGAAAGACGAAGAGTATCTGCGCTTCTCTCGAGAGGCGGCCGCTTTCTACAACGCCTTCTTCCTCGATCACGACGACGGCGCGGTTTACTTTAATACGCTGGCCAGCGGCTTGCCTTACCTTATGGGGACAGAACGGCTAAAAGGAAGCCACTCCATGAGCTGCTACCACTCCATGGAACTGTGCTTCCTGTCGGCTGTCTACATCAACCTGCTGATCGCGAAGCAGCCCATGTTCCTGCACTACAAGCCATATCCGAATGCGTTTCCGGGTAATATCCTTCGAGTCTCGCCCGATATCTTGCCACAGGGCAGTATCTTCCTCGAAGAGTGCTGGATTGATGACAAACCGTACGAAGACTTCGACCGCCATGAACTTACGGTTAAATTGCCGACCGACGATCAGCAACACCGCGTGCGGGTTAAAATTGCACCCGCAACCTGGCTTGATACCCAGAAGTGAGCGACCATGAACCTTCAGACGCGCCAAGAAGGGGACATACAGATCGTCGAGATGGAAGGAAGTCTCGACGGTAAAACTGCTCCGGAGGTGCGGGAACAACTACGCCCGATATTGGCCCACGCACAGAAGCTGATCCTCGATCTGACAAAGGTTGACTATCTCTCGAGTGCGGGGCTCCGGCTTCTCCTGCTTACCTATCGGGAAGTAACGGCCGCCCACGGGAAGGTGGTCCTCCTCGGAGTTTCGCGCGAGATCCAGACGGTGATGTCACACACCGGCTTCCTGAGTTTCTTCACTCTTTGTGATTCCTTTGAGAAAGCCACACAGGCTCTCGCCTAGGCAAGAGGTAAATGGAAACCAGAATCGACTACTATCCCACCCACGAAACGGGTGGGTTCCGCTTCCGAAAGGGACATGTTCTCCCTTTCGGTGCAAGCGTCGTCGCGAGCGGCGTTAACTTCTCCGTATACTCGAGCGCGGCGGAATCCTGCACGCTGGTGCTCTTCCGGAAACGCGAGCCGGAGCCGATGATCGAGATCGAGTTCCCGCGTTCGTTCCGGATTGGCGGCGTCTACTCGATGATCGTCTTCGATCTCGACTACGAGGATCTCGAGTACGGGTATCGGTTTTCAGGACCTTTCGACCCTTCCAAGGGCTCACGTTTCGATCATTCAAAGATCCTGTCCGATCCCTATGCGCGCGTTGTGGGAGGCAGGGATGTTTGGCGTGCTGAACCCGACTGGAACGGTATCTACCAGCATCGCGCCCGGCTGGTGTTTGACGACTTCGATTGGGAAGGCGATTACCCGCTCGAAACACCCATTCAAGATTTAGTCTTCTACGAGATGCATGTGAGGGGCTTCACTGCTCACACCTCTTCGCAAGTGTCGGCGCCGGGGACGTACGCGGGGATTCGGGAAAAGATTCCGTATCTGAAGGAACTGGGAATCAATTGCGTTGAGCTTCTACCCGTTTACGAATTCGATGAATGGGAAAACAACCGGCATCATCCCGAAACCGGCGAGCTTCTCCTTAATTATTGGGGTTACAGCACAGTCGCATTCTTTGCGCCGAAAGCGGGTTATGCCGCAACCGGTGCGTTCGGAATGCAAGTAGACGAGCTGAAAACAACCATAAAGGAATTACACCGGAATGGCATTGAGGTAGTGCTCGATGTGGTGTTCAACCACACTGCCGAAGGCGACCATCGCGGGCCTATGATCTCGTTTCGCGGGATCGATAATCAGGCTTACTACATGCTGACGCCGGAAGGCTACTACTACAACTTCTCCGGTTGCGGCAACACTCTCAACTGCAACCATCCTGTCGCGCGCAACATGGTAATTGATTGCCTGCGTTATTGGGCGGCCGAATACCATATCGACGGTTTCCGTTTTGACTTAGCCTCCATATTAGGGCGCGATCAGAACGGCGCGCCGTTATCGAATCCGCCGCTGCTTGAATCGCTGGCCTTCGATCCCGTACTCAGCAAATGCAAGCTGATTGCGGAAGCATGGGACGCAGGCGGCTTATATCAGGTAGGCTCGTTTCCGGCGTACGGAAGGTGGGCCGAATGGAACGGGAAATATCGAGACTCCATACGCACGTTCATCAAGGGCGATGAAGGGACCGTCGGCGAAATAGCCTCACGACTTCAAGGTTCGCCCGATCTTTACTGGTATCGGGGTCCGAGCGCTAGCACGAACTTCATCACTTGTCACGACGGTTTTACTCTCCGCGATCTGGTCTCGTACAACGAGAAGCACAATGAAGCCAACGGGGAGAATAATAACGATGGCGGCAATGATAACAACAGCTGGAATTGCGGTTGGGAAGGTGAGAGCACCGATCCAGCGGTGAATGAGTTGCGCACCCGGCAGATGAAGAATGCCGCAACAATTCTTATGGTCAGTCAAGGCGTGCCGATGATCCTCATGGGGGACGAGATTGGACGCACCCAGAAGGGTAACAACAATGCCTACTGCCATGACAATGACTATTCTTGGATGGATTGGGATCTCGCCGAAACGAATTCAGACCTGCTTCGCTTTTTCAAGAAGGTAATCGCTTTTCGCCACGCCCATCCCGCATTGCGCCGCCATCGCTTTTTCGAGCATCGCGATACTCGCGGGACCGGGGTCGCCGATATTACTTTCCATGGCCTGCATCCGTTTGCGCCCGATTATTCGAACGGGAGCAGGTGTTTAGCTTTCATGCTCTCCGGACCGAATTCAATCGAACCGGATGACGACATTTATGTCGCCATGAATATGTATTGGGGAGCACTTCCTTTTCGTGTGCCGAAAACGTCTTACGCGGCTCCTTGGAAACTCGCGATCAATACATCGATGCCTTCTCCCCATGACATCTTTGGCAAAGGAGAAGGCCCCTACATCGATCACGATGAAATCATCGTCGGCCCAAGATCGATTATTGTTCTGACTGCCGATGCCCGTTCTTCCGAAGGAGAAAAATAAATGCCCTTAACGATAGATTCCTCGTCGCAGGGGAGTTCTGCGCGACTCAAACTGGTAGGTGAAGTGGACGGGACAACCGCCACCGCCTTTCGCACCGAGGTGGACAAAGCCCTGACGGCAGCCCCCAGATTGCTGGTGCTCGATGTGGAACAGCTAAGTTTCATGTCATCTGCCGGTCTCCGGGTGCTCATCTTCGCAAAGCAGAAGCAACCAACCCTGAGTATCTACGTTCTGAAACCACAGCCGCCTATTATCGATACCCTCCGCAAGACGGGCTTCTACGATGGCGTTTACGTGACGGACACCGAACCCGAGACCGGAAGCGCAATGGCCTGACGATCGCGCACGCCCCGCTCAACTTTGCGTGTCGGCTCGGCATTCGAAACAGATCTGCGAGATGAAATCGCTTACAATACCGGGGGATCTCGATGCCCTGAAGCCCATTCGCGATTACGCGGCTGAAGCGGGCGCTAACGCGGGCTTGCCGGAGGCCGCTGTTTATCGCCTCTGCCTTGCCGTTGACGAGATCGCAACGAACGTCGTGCTTCACGGCTACGAAGAGGCGGGGCTGACCGGCAAGCTCACCATCTCTTCCAGGATCGACTGCGGCAGGCTCATCCTCGAACTGCACGATAACGGGAAATCCTACGATCCAACGAAACACAACGTTCCCACGGCGGAAACCCTGTCACTGCCGCTCGAAGAACGAGACATTGGCGGCTTGGGTATCTTGTTGGCCCGTGATGGCGTGGATGATTTGCAGTACGAATCCGCAGACCATAGTAATGTCCATCGCTTCATCGTGAACCTTCCAAACGCCCGCGTGAGTGAAGTCGAAGCTCAATCCGATCACCTGAGCGACGAGCGGCGGAAACTTAGCATCCTGCTGAGCATTTCGCGAACCCTTGGAAAAGAAATCGAACTCGACCGGTTGCTGGTGCTGATTGTGGCCGAGGTGACGAGCGCAATGGAAGCGGAGCGCAGCTCTCTGCTTCTCTATGATGCGCAAACGGGAGAACTGGTCAGCAAGGTTGCTGAAGGCATGAGCACGCGTGAAATCCGCGTACAGCTAGGGTCGGGTATTGCCGGCGCCACGGCAAAAGATCGTATGACGATCAATATCCCCGAGGCGTACAAGGACACTCGATTCAATCCGTCCTATGACCACGCATCCGGATTCCGGACCCGATCGATCTTATCCGCGCCGATCACCGGGCAGAACGGTGCGCTTCTCGGCGTGGTTCAGGTCCTGAACAAGATCAACCAGGACGCGTTCACGGCTGAGGACGAAAGATTCCTCGAAGCCATCTGTATCCACTTGGGCATTGCGCTTGAACGTGCGGAAATGGTCGCCGCTTATCTGCAATCGCAGATGTTCAAGCAATCGCTGCAATTGGCGCGTGAAATACAAATGGGCCTGATTCCAAAGGAATTTCCGGCCTTTCCCCAGATCCCCCACATAGACATTTTTGGAGCAATTGATCCCGCTCAGGATGTCGGTGGCGATCTCTACGATTTCTTCCTGCTGGATAACAATCGTATCTGCTTCATCATCGGTGACGTGTCCGACAAGGGGATCCCCGCAGCCCTGTTCATGGCTATGGTGCGCACCGCGTTTCGCATCGCGGCTCTTGCCTCAAATGAATCGATCGCGCCCATCCTCGGTCGTCTCAACGATTTCCTTTGTGAGAGCAATCACTCGCAAATGTTCGTTACTGTTTTCGCCGGGATATTAGACCTGCGAGACGGCAGTATCGAGTATGCTGACGGCGGCCATGAACCTCCGTATATCGTTAAGGCTCAGGGCGGAGCGTCGATGATCGACAAGATTGGCGGTCTGGCGCTCGGCTTTATACCCGGGTACGAATTCCGTGCGGGCAATATCCAATTAGAATCAGGCGATTTGCTCGTCCTCTACACAGACGGCATCACCGAGGCAATGGACTTGGAACACCACCTCTTCGGGGCCGACCGGATCCAAAATTTGCTCGATCGTTCCGCGCCGGGCATATCTGCTCAAACACTCAGCAAGACCTTGCTGGGGGGCGTGGCCGCTTTCGTCGGAGGAGCACACCAGAGCGACGACATAACGCTTCTCGTTCTGAAATACGGTGGGAACACCGTGAGTTCACCGCCTCCGTCCGAAATGGGTACAGTCGTTTAACTCATAGTCGCTTCTTCAGGGAGACCCCGTACTTACGAAACTTTCCAAGCCGAAGCGGCTAGTCGTACACTGTCATCAACCCGTCGGCGCTTGTTCATCGCAGCTTCGTGCATGAAGCCTAGACGGGAGCATTCCCGCAAACGACTACTCAACGCAAAGGCTGCGTCGGTTCGGAGCTGTATTTGATCAAGGATCTTTGGTATAAGAACGCCATCATTTATTGTCTTTCCGTGTCGAGCTTCATGGATTCGGACGGCGATGGCGTGGGAGATTTCAAGGGCCTGATGCAGCGCCTCGACTACCTTCATGGTCTGGGCATCACTGCCGTCTGGCTGATGCCGTTCCAGCCATCTCCCGGGCGCGACGGCGGATACGACGTGAGCGATTACTACGGTGTGGATCCTAGCTATGGGACGCTAGGTGACTTCGTCGAGTTTACACATGCGTGTTATCAGAGGGGCATCCGGGTCCTGATTGACATAGTGGTCAACCATACATCGGACCAGCATCCCTGGTTTCGGGACGCTTCCCAGGATCCCGAATCGAAGTATCGCGATTGGTATGTCTGGTCGAAGAAGAAGCCGAAGAACGCCGCGGAAGGACTCGTCTTTCCTGGCGTACAGAAATCAACCTGGACTTACAATGCTGAGGCCAAAGCGTATTACTTCCACCGCTTCTACGAGTTCCAGCCGGATCTGAATACGTCTCACCCGGAAGTGCAGGCGGAAATCCTAAAAATTATGGGATTCTGGATCCAATTGGGAGTCTCCGGTTTTCGCATGGACGCCGTTCCGTTCGTGATTGCGGAGAAAGGGGCCGAGGTCACAATGCCGAACGAGCAGTACGAGATCCTGCGCTCCTTCCGCGAGTTTCTTAGCTGGCGACAGGGAGACTCCATCATCCTGGCGGAGGCGAACGTGCTTCCGGATACCGATATGGAGTACTTCGGAAAAGTCGGCGAGCGCCTGCAGATGATGTTCAACTTTCAGGTAAACCAAAATCTGTTCTATGCGCTCGCGTCCGCTGATACACGCCCACTGGTCCACGCTCTGAAATCGACCAAGCCGCGGCCCGCCACGGCGCAGTGGGGTTTGTTCCTGAGAAATCACGACGAACTCGACTTGGGAAGGCTCACCGATGAACAGCGTGAACGAACGTTTGCGGCATTCGGTCCTGACGAAAACATGCAGCTTTACGGTCGAGGCATTCGGCGCCGGCTCGCACCCATGCTACAGGGCGACCGCCGACGATTGGAACTGGCCTACAGCCTCATGATGGCCATGCCGGGCACTCCGGTGATTCGCTATGGAGACGAGATCGGCATGGGAGACGATCTCAGCCTTCCGGAACGGGCTTGTGCTCGCACGCCCATGCAATGGTCAACGGAACCTGAAGCTGGATTCACAACTTCGCAGAAGCCCAAAATGCCGGTCATTAGCGGAGGCCCATATGGGTATGAGCACATCAACGTTGCCGAACAGCGCCGCGATTCTGATTCGCTGATGAACTGGATGGAACGGATTATTCGGATGCGCAAAGAAACGCCGGAGATTGGATGGGGTGACTTTGCTGTGTTACGGACTCCACCGGATATGCTTGCGCTCCGGTACGACTGGCGAAACAACTCGGTGCTGGTACTGCACAACTTAAGCGCGATGCCGCGGGAGATACGGCTCGACGCCGGCTTGGAGAATCCGGACGGTCAGCGTTTGATCAATCTACTCTCCGAAGATCACAGTACCGCCGACCAATCGGGAAAACATCGTATCCTCATCGAAGCTTACGGATATCGATGGTTCCGAGTAGGCGGGTTGGCTTATGTGCTGAAGCGCAGCGATGTCTAAGTTGAACGGAGTAGCCGGTCTTGCGGGGGCGTGCCTTGCCCTCCCCGCCGCTCTTCTTCTCGTTTTCGGCGTTCTTCCTCGCTGTTGGGCTCTCCACCCTTGAACTTCAAGTAGACGGTGACATTGTGGGTCGAGTTATCGGCCGAGTAGTCGGATTTCGCGTCCGCCAGGTTGTCCAGAGTGCCTTGTTCTTTCACGCGCTTCAAGAAGAACTCCGGATAATCGGGATTGAATGGCGTTCCCGGTTTCTCTCCCCAGAGTTTGGCGATAGCGGGTTCCGTGTTGATGTCGAGACCCCGGATATCAAGCTTCTGAAAGCTATAGACTGCGCCGGGCGTTACGTTGTAGATGATATTGACGGATCGCTTGGTATTGTCCGGTTCTGTTTCCGCTGTAATGTTTGCGTCCAGCAAACCGCGCCGTTTCATCCGGTGCATCAGGTCAACACGGAAGTTCTCCACCTGATCACCGTTGAACGGTTGGCCGGGTTTGTACGGAATGTTCGATCGAATCTCTTCCTGATCCATCCCGTCGCCCCGAAATCGAATGCTGCCAAATTTGAACTGGGGTCCTTCTCTGATCTCCACCTTCACAATCACGCCCAGATTCGATTTTGAAGGCTCGGTTTCGATCTTGGGAAAGGTTACGGCCGCGTAGCCCTTTGCTGCGTAAAGCGGTTTAATCGCGTTATCCAGGATCATCTGTAATCGTGTGTCTGAAAGCGGCACGCCGACGGCAACCTGATTCACGGCACGCAAAAGGGTCCCGCTATCGACAGCTTGATTCCCGCTCACTTGCACCTGCGAAATGATTGGGGCCGGCGCATTGGTGGTGAAAACAACGGCTAGCTCCTTTGGATCATCGTTCGAAACTTGCGCCTTGATCTTTGTTCCCGGATTGGTCTTACCCACGACTTCGCCGACTGCGGATGCGTAGCGGTTCAATACTCCCTGCGTACCGGGAATGCGATCTGAGTAGAGCGGCACATGCTCTTTCAGGTATTCGCGGATGGTATCGGGAGGCACGCCAAGCCGCTCAAAACGCATGGGGAACGTTTGCTCGTTTTCCGTGACCTCGAACGTGATGTCGTAGGACGGAGCCGTCCCGCCGCTAAATCGGTACTCGTCCGAGACATTATTGAACAGCTCCGTGGCGAGCAACTTGGTGCGCGCGGCCTCGATGCTCGCGGGAGTCGCTCGTTCACCGATCTTCAATCCGGATTGGCGAACGATGTCGGCGGCCGGGTAGAGTCGACTTCCCTTGACGCTAATGGAATGGACCACGCCCGGCGGTGGTTCCTTCTTCGTGGATCTCGCAGGACCGGTGTTCTGAGCGGCGCTCCCGAAGGCGCCAACCAAAACCAGCGCCACGGGCAACAGTGAACGCATACTCTTAACTCATCATACGTATGACGCGAGGTCCGCGTTTCTTCGCCGCGCCGAGCTACTGCCGTTCCTGTGTCCGGCCTTGGAAACCAATGAAAAATAAGGCCCGAATGATAAGCTGAAAGGGAAAAAATGACATACGACGTAGTGGTGATCGGAAGCGGTCCTGGCGGTTATTCTGCGGCTGTTCGCGCAGGTCAGTATGGGTTGAAAACAGCCATGATTGAGAAGCAACCGAGACTGGGTGGGACTTGCCTCCTGGTGGGCTGCATCCCGACCAAAGCGCTCCTTCACACCGCGGATGTCTGGGACTATTTCAAGAACCCTGGCTCCCAGGGAATCCAGTGCAAAGACCCGCAACTCGAGTTTCCAAAGGTGATGGAACGCAAGAACAAGGTCGTCACCAAGCATTCCAAAGGGATCGAGTTCTTGATGCGCAAGAACAAAGTCGACGTCATCAAGGGCTACGCGCGTCTGCAGGGCGGGGGAAAGATCGAGGTCCAAACAGACAAGGGCCCGCAAACGGTTGAAGCGAAAAACATTATTCTTGCCACCGGGTCCGAAGCTCGCATGCTCCCCGGTTTGCAGCCTGATGCGAATCAGATTCTCACCAATATCGAAATCCTCGATTTACCCGCGATACCAAAGAGTCTCGGCATAATTGGCGCCGGCGCTGTTGGCGTGGAGTTCGCCTCCATTTTCAATCGATTCGGAACTAAGGTAACGATCCTCGAGATGTTGCCGCGGCTCGTACCCGTCGAAGACGAGGAGATTTCAAAGGAGCTCGAGAAGCACTTCAAGAAGACCGGCATTCGGATTGAGACAGGCGCGAAAGCTGACAACATTCGTAAGGATGCGAATGGCGTCTCGTTATCCGTAACGCTCGCGAACGGCAACAAGGAAGAGATGCAGTTTGAGAAGCTCCTGATTGCCGTTGGACGCCGGCCGAATACGGACAACATCGGTCTCGAAAACACGAGGGCGCAGATCGATCGCGGTTTCGTGGTCGTTGATGGCCAGCAACGCACGGGCGAACCCGGCTTATACGCGATCGGTGATATCGTCGCCGGAACGCCGCAACTTGCTCACGTTGCCACCGCGGAGGGAATGGTGGCGGTGGCCCATATCGCCGGAAAGCCTGCGCGGCCCATCAATCGCAATCGCATACCGGGTGCAACGTACACGGACCCGGGTATCGGCAGCGTCGGGCTCTCGGAAGCACAGGCCAAAGCGCAAGGTTTCAAAGTGAAGGTCGGGAAATTCCCGTTTGTCGGCAACAGCAAAGCAACCATTCTGGACAAGCACGAAGGGTTTGTGAAAGTGATCGCCGAGGAGACCTTTGGCGAAATTTTGGGCGTGCACATTATCGGACCCGAGGCATTCGAGTTAATTGCGGAGGCGGTAACAGCTATGGAATCGGAAGCAACGGTCGATTCGATGATCGACACGATTCACGCTCACCCGACCCTGTACGAAGCCATTGGTGAGGCATTCACTAACGTCCAGGGCCTGGCGATCAATATCTGACCGCAAGAAGACGGTGGCATGAGCTACGGCGAGCGATCAATCGAAGCCGTTGACCTGGGCCTGATGAGGTATGCGGACGCCTTACGGGTTCAGGAGAGATTGGTGGAGGAACGAAAAAGAGGAGGAGGTCGGGATAAGCTCCTTTTTGTCGAACACCCCCACGTGATCACCATGGGCCGCAACGGAAAAGAGCATCATCTCCTGGCCAGCTCGGAAGTTCTCGCACGAACAGGCATCGAGTTTTTTGAAACTAATCGGGGTGGGGATGTGACTTATCATGGGCCCGGTCAGTTAGTCGGTTACCCGATCCTTGATCTGCGAGAATGGAGGCGCGATGTGCACGCCTTTTTCCGAGGTGTAGAAGACGCTCTGATTGCGGCGCTTTCGATTGTGGGAGTGGAAGCGGAGCGGCTGCCGCAAAAGGGATACGAGGGAGTATGGGTGCGCGGCGCGAAGATTGCCGCCATCGGAATTCACATCAGCCGATGGATCACATCGCACGGCTTTGCGCTGAATATCGACACCGATCTGAGTTATTTCAAGTATATTGTTCCCTGCGGGTTAACGAAGCCGGTTTGTTCATTGCGCAGCCTTGGTTCGAAGGCAACCCGTGAGGACATGATGAATGCTGTGGCTGGAGCGTTCGCGAAGACTTTCGGCTACCGAGTGCGGTTTGCTCAGGAGAATTTGCAGGAGATTTCATGACTGATGTCGTAATGCCCCAGATGGGGGAGAGCATTGTTGAGGGTACTCTGACTCGATGGCTGAAGAAGCCTGGCGACCAGGTTGAGCGCGATGAGCCTCTGTTCGAGATCTCGACGGACAAAGTGGATACGGAGATACCGTCTCCCGTTGCGGGCGTCCTGAGCGAAATCCTGGTCCAGGAAGGCACAACGGTGGCCATCAACTCTGTGGTGGCTCGCATTGGAGATCAGAACGGTGCCTCTCCCGCTCCGGCGCCTCCAGCCCAGCAGGCCGCGCCGCCACCATCGCAACCGGCTGTGCCGGCTCCCGCGCCTCAAGCCGTTGTACCGCCTCCACCCCCGCCTCGCCCCAGCCCGGCGCCGAGTCAATCGCCGGCCGATGTCGGTCCATCGGTTCGGGCGGAAGGCACTTCACAGGCCGCTCCGCCCCCTTCTCCCACGCCGAGCGGAGCAGGGCCGTATCCGAGTACTCCTGGACCTCAGCCTACCGCTCCCCCCGCCCCAAGCGCACAGGCGGACGGCAGCGACGACCAGGGTCCCTTGTCGCCTCTCGTGCGCAAAATGGCGCGTGAGTATAATATCGATCTCTCGCAGATCCGCGGTACGGGCGTTGGTGGGCGGATCACGAAATATGACGTGGAAGCGTTCATGTCGTCGCAAGCCGCGAAAACTTACGCTGCTCCTCCGCCGGAGCCCAGAGCGACGAGCGCGGGTCCTTATCCCATCGAACCACCGCCGCAGGCCTCAGCCCCCTCTCAGCAGCAACCGGCTGCGCCGCTGCCCTTAGCCGAATCAGCGAAAACCCGCACGGAGCCGATGAGCACCATGCGCCAGAAGATTGCGGAACACATGGTCATGAGCAAACGTACCTCGGCTCATGTCACCACCGTTCACCGCGTCGACATGACGAAGGTGGCGAAGCTCCGCGACAAGTCGAAGGTGGAATTCCAGGCCAGGAACGGCTTCTCGTTGACGTTCTTGCCGTTTGTGACCGGTGCCACTGCCGAAGCGCTCCGGTCGTTTCCGATCTTCAACGCTTCTATTGACGGCAAGAACATCGTTTACTATCGCGATATCAATATCGGCATTGCAGTTGCGCTCGAAGGCGGCTTGATTGTTCCCGTGATCCGGAATGCCGATGAGAAGAATGTTGCCGGCTTACAACGGTCAATCGTTGATCTTGCCACCCGCGCTCGTTCGCGCCAGCTCAAGCCCGATGAAGTGGGGGGCGGCACATTCTCTATCACAAACTTCGGGAGCTTCGGAAGCATCTTCGCCACGCCGGTAATTAACCAGCCGCAGGTGGCCATTTTGGGTATTGGCGCGATAGAGAAGGTACCGGCCGTCGTGGAAGGTGATGCCATTGCGATCCGGTCTCAAGCCCATTTGGCGCTTACCTTCGATCACCGCCTGATTGATGGCGCATTGGCCGATCAGTTCTGCCAGAAGGTTAAATCGATCCTCGAGAATTGGTCCGCTAACATTCTGTAGCGAAGTTCGGTACTGTCCTCTGCTTCTAGTAACGAGCGGCGCTCAATCTGCAAACCAAATGGCGCCACAGTTCGGATCTGCGCGATGCCAGCTTTCAACAGTGGCCGATGCGGCAAGCAGGTTCGCCATTTTGAACCGAAATCATGCGGCCGAGCGCGAGAGGGCGTTCCTTTAAGTGGAACCACAAAAGTAAGTGGAACCGTAAGAGTCAAAGCTAGTACCCGGTTGAGGGGACCTGGTCCGATACGTAGCACTTTTGGCCAGTGGCAACTCGGGGAGAAACGCGGCCAAACAACGTGTCTGATGCCCCTCGCGCGTACACCCCCCCATCGGTGGGTGGAACTAGTTTTTTTTCTTGACTCGTAGGTTCATATAGGTTTAACATTCGACCTGTACCAGTTAGTCTTACTTCAAATCGAAAGAGGTCCTCGCATGACCTTTCAAGTGGGCGAAAAGGTGGTTTACCCGAACCACGGCGTGGGAACAATTGAGAATATCAGTCTGCGCTCCTTCGGCACTCAGCAGGAACAGTTTTATCTACTGAGGCTGTCGCCGAGCAGCATGACGGTAATGGTGCCGTTTTCACATGTCCATGACGTGGGTTTGCGTAAAGTCACCAAGTGCAGCGAGATCAGCCGGGTACTCAACTACCTTGCTGCGGTCCGGCCAGTGTACGCCCAGGACTGGAAAGATCGGTTCAAAGAAAACTGCGACAAGATGAAAAGCGGAAGCCTTTTGGAAATTGCAGAGGTTTTCAAGGGTTTGATCATCATTCAGACCGAAAAGCCGCTTTCTTTCCGTGAAAAGAAGATGTTGGAACGTGCTCGCAGCATGCTGGTGCTTGAAACCTCAGTAGCCAAGTCGGTTCCGGAATCGGAAGCTGTGGTTCTGATTGGCAGATCGCTCGCGAAATGCGGCTTGCCTCTGCCCATGGCCCTTTAGTCATTTTCCTCTCCGATCGCGATTGTGGCCAGAGCCGAATAGGGTTCCCACTTATACTGGAGAGGTAGTTCGTGCGTGGCGCTATCGTCTAACGGTTAGGACAGAGCCCTCTCAAGGCTTAAATAGGGGTTCGATTCCCCTTAGC
>JBJMGJ010000043.1:0-6119 GCA_045807965.1 Bryobacteraceae bacterium
AAACCATGACGTGATCGGGCGCAGAGGCAAATGCTTCGCGCCGGTAGTGCGCGTCCCTCAGAGTGTAAGTGACGGAGGCGATCCCGGTTGTCAGATCCAGTTCTCGCCGATAGTCCGTTGCTTCTCCGTTGTTGCCGGAGCGAAGGTACAGATCACCCAGGGTCACATACCCGGGCATTCCTCGAGGAGTGGAGAGCATTGTCTCGGCGGCAATCCGCTCTGCCTCTGAGATCTTTGCGCCATCGACACCTTTCGACTCGAGTAACAGAGACCGAACCTTTAGGAATCCCTCGTGAGCTTTCGGGTTGAGCCTATCCGTGCGCGCCCCCTGCCAGATCGTGTCTTCGTTGATCTGAAGGTGTTCATCCTGCCCGCGAGTGTGTTTGCCGTCCAGGATGTCGTGATTCGGTCTTTCGCCCTGCTGATCTCCATTATTCGGCACCGTATTGGCTCCCCCGAAAACCATGGCGCCGATCCTGCCGTTTCCAATGGGCAACGCCTCGGTCCAGACGGGCGCCGCCTGCTTATACCAAAGCCTGAGATCAGACGTCTGACCGAAACAAATGCCCGGCAATGAAAGCAGAATGACAAGTATTGTCGGCAGTACGTCGCTCCAGCAGAGCTGAATTTTGCTTATCTTCACTGACTATTCCTTTACCAGATCCTGAACCGGCCAAGCGCCAGCCCGGGCGGAACGTGTCGGAGCTAAGCGCGATCTCATCGCACATCGGCATATTGTTGCAAGATGTTGAATGATTGACACCTATGTGCGCCTATGGCAATCTGGCCGTGGCCACACATGAACTATCGAACGCTGGGGAAAACCGGTCTTTCTGTTTCTCAGATCGGTTTCGGCGCATCTCCCCTGGGAGATGTATTCGGGAAAGCGGATCCTTCTGAAGCCACACGGGCGGTTCACCGGGCCATTGATGTCGGCATCAACCTTTTCGATGTCTCTCCCTACTACGGTCACACTTTGGCGGAAGAGCGCCTCGGGAAAGCGCTTACGGGCCGGAGGGAAAAGGTGCTACTCGCGACCAAGTGCGGCCGTTATGGAGCTGAGTCGTTCGATTTCTCTGCGACTCGCATTCGGCGGAGCATTGACGAATCGCTTACTCGCCTCCAAACCGATTACGTTGATCTTTTTCTGGCCCACGACATCGAGTTCGGGAACGTTGAGCAGATCATCTCCGAAACGGTTCCTGCGCTTCGGGAGATTCAACAATCGGGGAAGGCCCGCTACATCGGCGTGACTGGATACCCCTTGCAGATGCTGAAATCTGTTGCCGAACGGGAGCGAATCGATGTAATTCTCTCGTATTGCCGCTACAATCTGCTCGTCACCGATCTGGATGCGGATCTGGCGCCCTCCGCGAAATCCAGGAAGATTGGCCTCATCAATGCGTCGCCCTTGCACATGGGGCTGCTCTCCGGATCGCCTATCCCCACCTGGCATCCCGCGCCGGCAAGCGTGCGCCGTGCGGCGGCGGACATCATCGATTTCTGCCGGAAACACAAACTGGATCCAGCAGTATTAGCGCTCAGGTTCTGCATTGAACATCCGTATGTTGCCTCCACACTGGTTGGAATGTCGACCCGCGAGCAGGTGGAGTCCAACCTGAAAGCGCTCACGTTCGAAATCGAACCGGCCTTACTTCATCAGATTCAAGAAATCGCCGCGCCGGCGAAGGACATTGTGTGGCCCTCTGGTTCACCAGAAAACCAGGACCAAACCGGCACTCATCCACCGCAAAAGTTCCGGTGATGGTCGTCGCGAGCGGACTGATAAGCGACATTGGGCCCGGTCAGACCAGGGCAAGGTAGCTCCGCGGGTCCCCTGTTAGCATTTGGTCATGCGGGTGACGGTGCTCTTTTTCGGGATCTTAAAGGACATCGTCGGTGTTCGAGAGGAGTCCGTGGAGATTGAGCCGAATACAACGCTGGGCGCTCTCTTCCTTCGGTATACGCAACGGTTCGAAACCCTCCAGACAAAACGTCCGTCGATTTTATTTGCAAGGAATCAGGAGTTCGTGTCGCCGGAGACTCTTTTGACTGACAACGACGAGGTCGCGTTTCTTCCCCCGGTTAGCGGAGGAAGCGACAAGGGCCTCGACGCCGATGGTCACATTTTCGCGTTGACTCGAAGCGTGATCGACGGGGCCGGACTGGCACGCCAAATCCAACGGTCGGAAGATGGCGCTGTGGTCACCTTCGAAGGCGTGGTCCGCAACAACACGAACGGGCGCGAGACGACCCATCTCGAGTACGAAGGATACGAAGGGATGGCGCTCGATCGCATGCGGCGCATCGGACGCGAGATCGTCACGCAGTTTGCGATTGGCCGCATCGGCATCATTCATCGATTAGGCTCTCTTCAAATAGGCGAGGCGAGCGTGGTTATCGCTGTTTCTGCTCCGCATCGCAAGCCGGCTTTTGACGCGGCGCTTGAAGCGATCAACCGATTGAAGCGGGAAGTGCCGATCTGGAAAAAGGAGTACTTTGCCGATGGAGCCGTCTGGGTAGACGGCGAGTGGGACCATGCCCTGCTCCTGCGCGCGTCGAAAAATGGCCCGTAAAGCCTGGCGTTGCCTGCTGCCGGCCCTCGCTGCCTTGTCATTCTCGCTCGCCTCGGGCCAGTTTAAACCTGCAAACCCCACGCAAGAACAAGCGCGGGACCAAACACCTACGTTCTCGGTCAAAGTAGATTTGGTGCGCCTGCTCGTCTCTGTGCGAGACCAAACCGGGAAGCTCATCACGAACCTCGATCGATCAGCCTTTCAGATTGCGGATAGCGGAACGCCGCAGCAGATCGCCGTGTTCGAGCGCAATACTTCCCTGCCCCTGTCCGTGGCAGTTCTTATCGATACCAGCGGGAGTACGCTCATCGACTTACGCTACGAAGTTCAATCCGTGCAGCGTTTTATTGCCAGCCTGCTGAAATCAGGAAATCCGGACGATGCATTTGAACTCTTCAGCTTCAACTGGCGGACAAATCTGGAACTGGATTTCGGCCGAAACAAAGAGCGTGCCGAACGCGCACTTCGAGCCCTTCACGGCGAGGGTGGGACTTCTCTTTACGATGCGATTTACCTGGCGAGCGACACCCTGAGCAGTCGCGAAGGCCGCCACGTAATCATCATCGTGACGGATGGTGGGGATACCACAAGTCTCAAGAAGTATGAAGACGCCCTGAAAGCGGCTCAACAGGCCGACGCGGTGCTGTATCCCATTGTCGTGATACCGGTGCGAGCGGACGCCGGGCGAAACACAGGGGGCGAACACGCTCTCACTACATTGGCGGCTTCCACGGGCGGCAGGATCTTCAACCCGCAAGGGTTCGAGCAACTTGATGCCGCTTTCGCCGATATTCTTGTCGAGTTACGAACACAATACCTCCTCGGTTTCTATCCCAAAGATGTTCGCCAGGAAGCAAAGCTGTTTCATCCCGTTCGCGTTACTCTCCAGGATGCCCGCTTGAAAGTGAACGCTCGGACGGGATACTACGAACCGTAAACTCACGGCTGATTTGAGTAGCAATCATCTCAACCTTCGAGGAAGGCTCGGGCGAGGACTTAGCGATTTTGCCAGCGCTTCGGATCACGCTTGCCATGAAAGCAGGCAATCACTACGACTCGCATTTCTTCCGCGATAAAGAAGAGACCATACGGAAATCGCCGCACGCCAGCCCGCCGCCGTCCCTTATCGACCACGGCGAACTGTAATGGCTCCTCGGCTATCGCGTCCACAGTTCGACTAACAGCAGCAACAAAGCGTTCCCCCAAGTTCCGGGCGGATGGCTTGGTAGCGGGCGAGCGCTACTCTCAGCTCGGCGATGGCTTCTGGTACCCAGAAAACGGGCAATCTCACCGCTTCTTCAGGAAATCAGCCTTGATGTCCTCCCATGGTGTCGCGGCGCAGGGATACTGGCGATAGCGCGCTTCGCGGCGATCCAGTTCCTCGCGGGTTTCAGAGGTAAGGGCGGGGAGATCAGACTCCAGACTTTCCCATAACGCATCCAACAGTTCAAATTTCTGCGCTGCGGAGAGGTCACTTATGTGTTGGGGCAAGTTGGACATACGCTACCTTCACTTTACGAGATTCGGGAAAGTGGCGGAGTGTTCACTGTCGCCTACCGACACAGCCGGGGCACATCCCAAACTTATCGCCTCGCCTTTTTGATTCCTGATCTCTTTCACATTCAACCGAATCCCGGTGTGCTGAAGTGAACTCATGGACAGTTTTCTTGACACGGCCATCGAGATTGCCCGGGAAGCCGGGCAGATTCTCATGGCTCATCGCGGTGTCGGGTTTGAGCTGAAGGGCGATTACGACCTGGTCACAGCCGCAGACCGCGCAAGTGAACAACTGGTTATCAAACGACTGCGCGAGCATTATCCGGATCACGGGATTGTTGCCGAAGAAGGCGGACGCGCGGAGATGGGCGCCGAATTACGGTGGTACGTGGACCCGCTCGATGGCACCACGAACTTTGCCCATGGGTATCCGCTCTGGAACGTCACACTAGCGCTCGCTCGCCGTGGCGAGGTGATCGCGGGCGTCGTTTATGACCCGCTCAATCGGGAATTGTTTGCGGCGGAACGGGGCGCCGGTGCCCGAATGAACGGTGCTCCCATCCGAGTAAGTTCGGTCGAAACTCTGAACGACTCGCTCGTCTCCACCGGTTTCCCCAGCCGCAAACGAAGCCAAAACGTAAATATCCACTTCTATTACCAGCTTGCAATGCTGAGTCACGGTGTCCGGCGCGGAGGGTCCGCGGCGATCGACCTTGCTTACACCGCGTGCGGACGCCTCGAAGCATTCTGGGAGTTCGGTCTGAATCCGTGGGACATGGCTGCCGGCACGTTACTTGTGGAAGAGGCCGGCGGCCGTGTTTCAGGTATGCGTGGTGACCCCTTAGACTTGCACGGCAAATACGTGCTCGCTGATAACGGGAATATCCACGAAGAGACACTCAAACTGTTCGCCGACATTTTCGAAGGCCGATTTCCTCACCAGATGCCGGGACTACCGATGGGGGAGGACGCGCTCCTTCATGGCTGAGTTTCCCGCTGTTCCTCTTACCTTGGAGGGTTCCTGGGTTCTCCATCAGATGTTCCGCCTGCGCCACAGAGACTGGCGGGCCCTCGCACAGGACCGGCAAACCAAGATTCTGGAGAGTGCTGCCGCCCTTCTGTCCCCTCTTGAACCGGCTAGGCCAAGCGGACACCCGAATCAATCCGCGGTGTTCTCGTTGATTGGTCACAAAGGCGACCTTCTGCTCGTTCATTTCCGGGACGCGCTCGACGAGTTACATCAGGTGCAGCAGTCCGTCAATCAGCTTGAGTTAGCTGAGTATCTCGAACCGACTCACTCTTACGTCTCCGTGGTGGAACTCGGACTGTATGAGTCCTCAGCGAAGACTTACGGGCAGCTTTCCGAAAAGGGCCTGGAGCCGTTCACACCAGAGTGGAACCGAGGCGTGACGGAAGTGATCGAGCGCCAGAGTGCCGCGATGGCGTCGAGACTGTATCCTGAGATTCCCTCAGGCAAGTACATCTGCTTCTATCCCATGGATCGTAAGCGTGCCGAAGAGAAGAACTGGTATCAAGTTCCAATGGCGGAACGACAACGCATGATGCATGAGCACGGGATGATCGGACGCCGGTACGCCGACTCCGTCCGGCAGATCATCACAGGATCAATCGGTTTCGACGATTGGGAATGGGGTGTCGATCTGTTCGCCGACGATCCGCTTGTGTTCAAGAAGCTGATCTATGAAATGCGCTTCGACGAAGTCAGTGCCGTGTACGCCCTGTTCGGAACCTTCTACATAGGGCTAAGGCTTCCGATTTCGAGTTTGCCATCGTACTTTTCAGGGACACTCTAGCGGGAGCTCGCGCAGCTATCAAATCGCCGTAAATAGTAGAGCAACGGGAACTTTTCGGCTAGAATGCTACGCTTATTTAGTCGAAAATGCGTACAGTTGACCTGATTCACCGCAAGCGAGACGGAGAGGAACTATCTCCCGAGGAACTCCAGTTCCTTGTTGATGGTTACACTCGCGGCGAGATCCCCGAATATCAAATCTCGGCATTTCTGATGGCCGTCTTTTTCTCCGG
>JBJMGJ010000044.1:0-6156 GCA_045807965.1 Bryobacteraceae bacterium
CAGGGAGTCATCCGAATCGGTGGCACAGACATTCGGGATCTCGAGTTGAGCGATCTTCGACGGCTCTTTGGCGTGGTGCTCCAGGATCCGTATCTTTTTACGGGAACGATCGAGTCGAATATCCGATTGGGCACTTCGGGAATCACGGTGGGGGAGGTCGCCGAAGCCGCGCGCCAGGTGAATCTGCTTGAATTTGTCGACGAACTTCCCGATCGGTTCGACACATCGGTACGCGAACGGGGCGATGGTTTCTCGACAGGACAGAAACAGCTCATCAGCTTTGCCCGCGCGCTGGCTCACAAACCTCGCATTCTCATTCTCGATGAAGCGACTTCGAGTGTCGACACCGATACTGAGTTGAAGATCCGTGATGCTTTGTCTCGTATGATGTCCCGCCGTACATCCCTTGTGATCGCGCACCGCCTCTCTACCATTCAGCGCGCTGACAAGATTCTTGTCATGCACAAGGGACAACTGCGCGAAATGGGGACGCATCAACAACTCTTGGCGCGGAGGGGCATCTACTGGAAGCTGTATCAGCTTCAGTACAAGGAGCAGGAAGTTGAGAGCAGAGACGAGCTCGCATCTCGGCAGTCCTAGGCGAGATGCACGCCGAAGTGCCCCGCTCCGGGCTTTCGACGGCCTCCAAGTCCGTCCCAAGCTGATCATCCTGCACAATGTGTTCTTCGCCGTCCTGGCCGTCTCTGTTTATTTCTCCTCGATTCCGCTTCTTTCTAACCAATTGGGCGCCACCCGCGATCGAGAACACAGGTTGTACGAACGGATGTTCCGCGAAGGCCTGCTGACGGCCGACCAAGCCAAACTCGATTCGAAGATCTATGCGCTCCAACTCGGATCGGCCACGCAACTCGGGTTATCAGCGGAGGGAAGAAGTTTTCTGTTGAATGACCCGACGGAGATCTGGAGGCAGCAGTCTGACACCGTGTTCCGGAAAAGCGGCGCGGCAGCCGACCAGTTCGAGCGTCTCAAGATTTCATTCGACGAGTACGATACCAGCTTGCACCGGGCCCGTTTGAGTCTGTTCGTCGTCCTCGGAACCATCTACGTACTTTCAATCTTTTTTCTCGAATTCATCATCATGCCTCAGTACGTCTACGGTCCGATACGGCTGATGCTGGAAGCAGACCGCGCCACCCAGAGTGGCGATCGTGAGAATGAATTGATCGACCCGCGTTTCATCACGAAGGACGAAATCGGCCGTATCATGCAATCGAGAAATTCGACCGTTATCGAATTGAGAAGGCAGGAGGACGATCTCGCCAACGCGCTGCAGAAGATCGAGGAGCAAGACCGACTGGTCAGTTTAGGGCTTCTGAGCACCAGCGTCGCTCACGAACTGAATACACCGCTTGCTGTCCTTCAGGGCTCGATCGAGAAACTGCTTGAAACGGAGAAAGACCGGCACACTCTGGACCGGCTGGCCAGGATGCTGCGAGTCACGCAACGCTTGCGGAAAATCAGCGAAGGATTGGTAGACTTCGCTCGCCTGCGGACCAAAGAAACCGAGGCGGTTTATCTTCGGCCCATTGTCGAGGAGAGTTGGACGCTGGTCGCCATCGACGAAAAGGCCTCCGCAGTATCGTTCTATAACGACATCGGCGAAGCTGACGCGGTTCCCGGAAACGCCGATCGACTGGTCCAGGTTTTCGTCAATCTTCTCCGCAACGCTTTGCTTGCGGTTCCGAATGAGGGTGAAATCCGAGTCGAATCGAAGTCGTTTGTTCGGGGAAGCCAGGAGTGGATCTGCTGCACGGTGCTCGACAATGGGCCCGGCATACCAAGCCACGTCTTGAATAATCTTTTCAAGGCGTTCGTTACCACTCGATTAGATTCTCGTGGGACCGGCTTAGGGCTGACCGTTGCAGAAGGAATCGTCACCCAGCACGGTGGATCCATCACGGCGGATAATAGGCCTTCGGGCGGCGCCGCGCTGCGCGTCGTGTTGCCGAAGGCGAACGCCCCTTCTCTCGGTTAAGTCTACTGTGAGCAGAACCGATATTTGATGTATGAGTGAGATGGAAGTTGAAAGCGGATTGGTCGACGTTGTCGTTCTGGACGACGATCTCGACTTCCGCAACTACATCGAAGACCTGTTGAGGGATGAGGGCAAGTATGTAGTTCGTTCGTTCGGCGATGCCGGTACGCTCTTCGCTTCGATCCAGGATCGCGTTCCCGAAATCGTGCTGCTTGATATGAAAATGGGTGCGACCAGCGGGGAAACGGTGGTCGAAGATCTTCTGACGCGCTGGCCCGAGCTCTGCATCATCGTCGTCACTGGATATCCTTCGCTCGAGAGCATGCGGGCCACTTTTAAGCTCCGGGTCTTCGACTATTTAGCCAAGCCTTTCTCTATCCAGCAACTCCGGCAGACGCTACAAAACGCGATCGAGCAGTTCGGGTTAGGCTCCACACCGCAAGAGCGCCTTCGAAAGCGGCTTGGGCATTGCATCAAGCTGCTAAGAGTCGAGCGGAACTGGTCCCTCAAGGAATTGGCGACAGCGTCCAGATTGAGTGTGTCCCAGATCAGTTCCATTGAGCGGGGAACCAATCTCCCAAGCGTCGAAAGTCTCCTGGCCATATCGCGCGCATTCAATCGAAAGCCTTCGGAGCTACTCGCTTCCATCGATTTCTGACAAATTTGCGGTACTCCGTTTGGCTTGGCTTCTCCGAGAACGTCTGGGAGACTGGGGGAGGTTGTTAATCTGTCCGAAGTGAAATCAGAGATCGAAGGATGACAAATCGATTTGCAACGTAACATGCGGTCCGGCATGTTCCCGCCACATTCCCTCCGAATCCTTTGCTTGGTTTTGCCTTTAGCCGCATTGGGATTTAACCAATCAGCATCGTCCTCAGACTCCCGCCCGGGCGAAGTCTTTCCGTTTCCAGAAGAACTTGTCTACCGTGTCGACTGGCGGCTCATCACCGCGGGGACGGCCACTCTGGACCTGAAATCGACTTCCGATCATACCTGGCAAACCAAACTCAACATTCAGAGCGCCGGTATGGTGTCGCGACTGTACCGGGTAATGGACACGTATGATGTGAAAACAGACTCGAAATTCTGCCTCGTGTCCTCTGAGCTCAATGCGGAAGAAAACAAGCGCCACGTCGTCGCTCGTACCTGGATGGAGAACAGTCCCAAGCTTCGGTACGAAGAGAGGGACCTGGTAAAGAACTCAACCGTCGAGAAGGAGCTGGATGTGCCGTCCTGCACGCGTGAAATCGTGGGCGCGCTTGCGTCGCTTCGGCTGCTCCGCCTGGAGCCCGGAAAGTCGACTACGATTCCGGTGACCGACGGAAAGAAAGTGGTCAGTGCAAGGATTGAGAGCCAGGCGCGCGAAGAGCTCAGCTTTGAAGGTAAGAAGTATCAGACTGTTCGTTATGAGGCGTTTCTGTTTGATAATGTGCTTTACCGTCGAAGAGGGCGGCTCTTTGTCTGGATCACTGAAGACGGGGAGCGAATACCCGTCCAGATCCGGCTTCAACTGGGATTTCCTATCGGCAACGTAACCATTCAACTTGAGAAGCGACAGCGAAACCCGGGATGAGGGCAACCTCGGCAGTTCCGTCTGCGTCAAAATATGACATATGAGGTTGTGCGTAGTACCCGTTCTTCTCCTGTCCGCGGCTATAGGGCTGCAGGCGCAAATGGAGATGAACGTTCAGCAGCTCGCGGACTTCGTTCGGTCGGAGCTCGCCCTCCGTCAACATACAGACAAGCAGATAGCGGCGTACGTTAAGAAAATAAAACTTTCCGAGAAGCTCACGGACAAGGCCATTCTGGACCTTCAGGCTCAGGGTGCGCAGCCGAAGACAGTTGCTGCTCTCCAGGAACTTCGGGATCAGGCCGCTTCTCTCAAACCACCTTCTCACGACGCGACATATTCGCCTGCAACCGCGCCAGACAACTTGGCCACCGGCGGTGAAACAACACTGCGTCTGAACTCCCGCTCTGCGGAAATTCCGCCCCCTGACTCGGTCCGGCAACAGCAAATCCTTGGTCAAATCAAGGAGTACGCTCTTTCGTATACGAAGAGTCTGCCCAACTTTATCTGCGTGGAAGTGATCCGTCGTTATGTCGACCCGATGAGCGCCGACCGCTACCAGAGTATAGGAAACGTGCTCGCGCGCCTCAGCTACAACCAGGGCCAGGAATCATATAAGGTCTACTCCGTCAACGGCCATGCTGAAGACACGACAATCGACCGTGCCGCTGCGGGTGGAGGAGCCATTTCGCAAGGCGAATTCGGCAGCATGATGCGAGAGATCTTCGAAGAAAAGAGCGGCGCGACCTTCAAATGGGATCACTGGGCAACCTTGAGAGGCCGCCGCATGGCAGTGTTTAACTATGCGATCGGCAGCGGACGATCCGGATATTCAATCTCCTACAGTTCTGGCCCGGGCGACGAACAGCGCATCTATACTGCTTACCGCGGCCTCATATACGCCGATCAGGATACGGGCGAGATCAGTCGAATCACCTTTGAGGCTATCGACATTCCGCAGAGCTTTCCTGTAAGGCAAGCCACCGAGGTTCTTGATTATGACCTGGTCGAAATCAGCGGCCAACAATACGTCACGCCGAGATCAGCAAGGCTATACATGACTGCTGGCCGCGAAAAAACGAAGAACGAACTGGAGTTCCGGAATTACAGAAAATTCGGCACCGAATCTGCCATCACCTATGACATGGACCCGAGTGCCCCGCCACCGCCTCCGCTGCCCGAAAGCAAAGAAGAACCGGCAACCGTTGCCCCCACGAGCCCCAGCGGAAGCAATCCTCCCAGGAAATCGGACAATACCCAGCCAACTAACTCGAAGTCTTCGGACAACCCGTGGGCAATCCCGACCGCCCCGCCTCCCCCGCCGAATTTCTAAGCAGCCCTGATGGCCTCAAACGCGGCGGATGCCGCTTCCCGTTGATTACCCTCTTCGAACGGGATAACCGTGGCTTTTGGGCCGACAGGACTCCAACGGCGCATCATCCGTTCGCAAGGGTAGCCGCCAAACACCGAGACGAGCGGTATGCCCGCCGCAGAAGCCACGTGTTGGCCGGCTGAATCATAGCCCACGTACAGCTGGCTTTGGGCAATGTGGCTGGCGAACGACCCGTAGCTTCCAGTGTGTAGCTTCAGCCGAGGTGACTTGAACTTCCGATGCAAGTCATCGGCCCGCATGGCTTCGGTTCCGCCGGCTCCCCGGTCCAACAAGACCGTTTCGCCCTTCTCGAGAAGGCATGCCACAGCTTCCGTTTCAAAGTCATCGTCGAGACGTTTGTTTTCGTTTTCACCAACGCCCCAACTCACGCAAATGCCGGCCACCTTCTCCACCGTTTCGGGTGCAACATAGGGAGACGCTCTCTGACTCCCAAAGACCTCCTCGAGCCAATTTGCTGTCAGAACTGGAAGCGAAACATCGGAAGTTCCTCCGAAGGCGCGACTCTCAAAGAAGTAATAGCGAGCGTCATCGCAGCAAGGGATCATTCCCAGTTGCGTCAGACGTGAATCAGGATCCACTACGATTGCGTCGACCTGATCCACAAGTTCCCGAAGCTCCAAGGCGGCAGCGAGTCGTTCCCGAAGCGTACCCGAACGTTCATAGACGATCGGTACAGAAACGATCTTTGGATCTTGCGAAAACAACTCGGCATTCTTCGCCGGGCCGACCAGGCAAATCTCAGCGTCGGGAAAACGTTCTTTCAAACCCGCCATCACCACGCTCGTCACCGCTACATCCGCGCCAAGAGTGACCCGGGACAAAATGTAGACGCGTTTGACTTCGCCGCCCCAGAATGGATGGGTCTGGCGCACTTGGTTATAGCGCCGCAGCAGGTCTCCCGCTCTGAACTCGGGCAGAGCGCGTGCGACTAAGTGGCTGAACATCTCCGCATAAAAGCTGCAGAGTTTTGGGTCAAAGCGATCCGCAAGCCCTTCCACAACGATGCCGAACATAGCTCGGGTTGCGGCGACCTCAAGGAACGAATCTTCGGTATTGAGCGCACGATCGATAAGCGTCTCGAGAGTACGGAGGGGCCACGTTCCGTATTCGAGGCAGTCGTTCAAAATCTCGTTTGCGAGCTCAACCGCCGGTGTACTTACCAATGATCAGCTCCAGCTTCTTGATCGCGGCTGCCGG
>JBJMGJ010000045.1:0-13064 GCA_045807965.1 Bryobacteraceae bacterium
GCTTAGCCAAGAAGGCGAGAGATCGAAGTGCCTGTCTCGTCGAGGATGACGACTCTGATCCGGTGTGACGTGCCTCGCTTTTCTTAGCCGGTCGTAGCTGAGGATTTCAACAATTTGCGATGCTACACGACAGAACTTGCTGTCGATAATGCAGCGAAGTTTTACGTTGAATGCAAACAGTTACTGACGTGGCTCGTTTAACCACTCGCTTAACAACGTCCGCTACATCGTCTGTTGGGACACTGACATTGAAAACAATGGCATCGTTACCGCCAGATCTGCCCGCCATACTTGACCCGATGTTGTGCCTCATAGATCCAACACAACCCAGGCGGGCGCGTGATCGCTCGAATTCTCTTCACCCCGCGCCCACCGATCAACTCCGCCATCCAGAAGCCGCTCTGCGATGTTCGGCGACAGCAGGATATGGTCAAGTCGCATTCCTTTGTCGCCGCTCCACCGCTCGAACTTGTAATCCCAGAATGTCCAGAGCGGTCCCTCGGGCCTCAGCTTCCGTAGAGCATCCGTCCAGCCTTGAGCTAGTAACCGAGAGAAAGCCTCACGGCTCGGCGGCTGGATGAGCGCATTCTTATCGAGAGATCGTGTCGGATAGATATCCTGCGGTTTTGGAACCACGTTGTAATCGCCCGCCAGAATGACAGGCACTCCAGCCTTAAGCAAGCCGGCTGCATGGGCCCTCAGCCGCTCAAACCAGGCAAGCTTGTAAACGAACTTGGGACCAGGCTGGGGATTGCCATTCGGCAGATAGATCGAAGCAACGAGGACCCCGTTGACCGCGGCTTCGATATATCGCGCCTGTCGATCACGGTCATCACCCGGGAGGCCGGTACGCGTCAGAATAGGCTCGCGGTCGCGCGCCAGGATCGCCACACCGTTCCAGGAACGCTCACCCTGCCAGACCGAGTAGTAACCAAGCTCTCGCAGTGCTCCCGCGGGAAATCCGCGTTCTTCCGCCTTGAGCTCCTGCAGGCAAACAACATCCGGCGCGGCCCGTTCAAGCCACGCCAGGAGATTACGGATCCGCTTATTGATGTTGTTGATGTTGTAAGTGGCGATCTTCACTGTCGAGAGACGGAAGGCCTCGCGCGCCGCGTTGCGCTTACACCAGCGCCGGCTCGGTCTCCTCGGCGGCGCTGAAGTAGACACAATCCGGATGATGGAACACAATGGCGGAGACACTCGCTTCGGGCTCCATCATGTAGCCTTCCGTTAAGTTCACTCCAATGTCTTCGGGGCGCAGCAAACGCCACAGCTTCGCCTGGTCTTCAAGATTTGGGCAGGCCGGGTAGCCGAAGCTATACCGCTTGCCGCGATACCGCGATGTGAAGCGTTCCTGCATGGTCATGGTCGGGGAATCCGGGAAGCCCCAGTCCTCGCGAATGCGCCGGTGAAGATACTCGGCGCAAGCTTCCGCCGTTTCAATGCCAAGCGCCTGAATAGCGTGCGCCTTTAGGTATTCGCCGCGGGCTTTGGCGGCTTCAGAATGCTGAATTAGCCCTTCGCCCGCGGTTACCACAAACATCGCAATGTGATCGCGTCGGTCGTCTTGAGGGTCCAGCGCATAATCGCTCAGGCACAAGCCGTCAGATTTGGCCTGACGTCCGAAGTGAAACGTCTCAATCGGCGTGGCGACGCCCGGACTGAAGAGTTTCAGGTTGTTGCCATCCCGCTCGACTTCGAAGAACTGCCACAAGGCTCGCACCTTCATGAATGTTGCCGCTTCGCGCTTTACATCCTCGACTGCATGGAACAGCTCGAGCGCTTTCGGATCGCGCTCCGCAAGCAACTTCTCGAAGTTCCCCTTGAAACCCAGGTGACGCCCGTACAACATGAAGGGATTGATGTAGCTCCACACCTCGGCTAAATTTGGAACTGTTCGCACCCGGCGGTCCAGGTAGGGCGCGGGCGGAATCGGTATATGAGTGTGAACCTTCGGGCTCCTTCGTTCCCCAGAAGGAATCGCGGGAGTGTCATGCGTGACAACGGCGGCCGGCGCATCGCGGAAGATGTGCTTCGAAAGTACTTCCTCGCGCAGGTCCGGATCCATGATCTCGTTCATCAACCGCAGTCCTGTCATCGCATCTTTTGCGTAGAACGTCGGCGCGGAATAACTGGGGCCGATCTTGGTACTGGTGAACTTCTCGGATAACGCCGCACCGCCAACGAGCAGGGGAACATGAATGCCGGCATCCTTCAGGTCGCCCGCCGTCGTTACCATTTGTTGAGCGCTCTTCACGAGTAACCCCGAAAGCCCAATCGCGTCCGGCTTGTGTTGACGGAAGGCTTTGATGAGATCTTCGGCGGGAACTTTAATGCCCAGATTCACTACCTCGTAACCGTTGTTGCTGAGAATGATCTCGACGAGGTTTTTTCCGATGTCGTGCACGTCACCCTTTACCGTCGCCAAGACAATCTTTCCGCGCGCAGCCGTATCCGACTTCTCCATGAACTGCTCCAGGTGGCTTACCGCCGCTTTCATGGCCTCCGCCGATTGAAGCACCTCGGCAACGATCAGTTCATTGTTGTTGAACAGCCGTCCGACTTCGGACATTCCGGCCATCAACGGCCCATTCACGATGTCCAGCGGTGCAACACCTTCTTTCAGCTTCAGGTCAAGATCGGGAATCAATCCATCCTTGGTGCCCTCGATGATGTAGTTCGACAACCGCTCGTTCAGAGGGAGATCCGCGGTCTTCTTCTTCTCCCTGCCGGTCGCACCACGGAAGTGCTCGCTGATTCTTGCAATATGAAATTGGTTAATCGCAACCTTCTGATCGTGCGATTGCAAACGCCAATCCTCGGGTGCCGTCTCAAATAGGGCAAGGTCTTTATGGTCCGGAGCCGCCGTTACGGGAGGAGTATTGAAGAGGAGCGCTTCGGCAAGTCGCCGTTCTCCTTCAGGGATGCTGGCGAAACGTTCGAGTTTCTCCGCGTTCACAATCGCGAGATCAAGACCGGCCTTTGTGCAGTAGTAGAGGAAGACGGAGTTGACGACCTCTCGAGCAGCAGCGGGAAGGCCAAACGAGATGTTGGAGATGCCGAGGACCGTTTTGACATACGGGATCCGCTCTTTGATGAGGCGGATTGATTCGATCGTCTCCACGGCCCCGCCGATGTAGTTCTCGTCGCCGGTTGCGCAGGGGAAAACAAGCGGATCGATGATGATGTCTTCTGGCGCAATGTCGTACTTCTGGGTCAACAAGTCGACTGATCTCTGCGCAACAGCCAGCTTCCGCTCCCGCGTGAAGGCCTGCGCCTGCACAGGATCTTCGTCGATGCAGCCGACCACCAGCGAAGCACCATAGCGCTTCGCAAGTGGGCAGATCAGCTGGAATTTCTCTTCCCCGTCCTCCAGGTTCACCGAGTTAATGATGCTCTTCCCCTGGCAGTAGGTAAGCGACAGTTCGACCGATTTTGGATCGGTCGTATCGATCATGATCGGAGCCTTGATCTTTCGAATCAGCTTCTCGTAGAACGGCGGAATGTCGTTCATCTCATCGCGATCGCTCGATTGCAGACAAACGTCCATGATGTGCGCGCCATTCCGGATCTGCCAGCGGGCGATGTCCGTGGCCTCTTCCCACTTCTCGTCCGCGATCATCTTCTTGAACAGTCGCGAACCAATGACGTTGGTGCGCTCCCCGACGATCAGGGGACGGTTGCTGTCCTCTGCTTCCACGGTTTCGATGCCGGAGAAGTATGTACGATGGCTCGATTGTTTCGGCTGGCGAGGCGCTTTGCCTTCCACCATTTGGGCGATCGCTCGAATGTGATCGGGCCGAGTTCCGCAACAGCCGCCGACGATGTTCAACCACCCATGATCGACAAACTTCTCGAGCTGCGAAGCGAGGCTTGTCGGCGTCTCCAGATACTTGCCTTCCTCGTCCGGCAGACCCGCGTTGGGATAGCAGGAAATTCGGGTTGTCGCGAGTTCGTGGAGCGACCGGATGTGGTCCGTCATGAACTCGGGACCCGTCGCGCAGTTCAGCCCGATTGAAAGCAGCTTTGCGTGTGACACCGAAGCGTACAGGGCCTCCGCGGTCTGCCCGGCGAGCATCGTACCCATGGGCTCGATCGTGCCCGACACCATGGTCGGAATGACAAACGCCATCTCCTTCCCGAGCCGATCGATGGCGAGCAATCCCGCCTTGATATTCCGGGTATCCTGGGAGGTTTCGAGCAACAGAATATCGGCTCCGCCTTCGCTCAAGCCCTTCGCCTGTTCGTAATAGCTTTCAATGAGCTCCGGAAACGTCACACCCCCCGTGACCGTGATGGTTTTGGTTGTGGGCCCCATGGAGCCGGCCACAAACCGTGGGCGACCGGGTTTGGAGTATTCGGCCGCCGCCTTTCGCGCAATCCGCGCCGCCTCGAAGCTCAGCTCGTAGGCACGGCTCTCAAGGCCGTACTCAGCCAGAACCGTCCTCATACTTCCGAAGCTATTCGTTTCGACAACGTCGGCGTTTGCTTCGTAATAAGCTCGATGGACGTCCAGGATGACGTCGGGCCGGGTGGAAACCAGGATTTCGTTGCAGCCTTCGAGCGAAGGTCCGCCGAAATCTTCTGCCGTCAGAGTGCGCTGCTGCAGCATAGTGCCCATCGCGCCATCGAGCACTAAAATACGTGAGGAAAGAGCATCCTCTAACGCTTCTTTCCGGGCAAGCCGATCGGTCGTAAAAGCGTCTTTGTCTTGTAATTCCATGGAGATGCGGACTTATCTCCAGTGTAGCGGCAAAACCGCCCGCCCACCAAGCAAGCGGTATCGGACGGGCGAGACGCGGCTCCGAACGTCGGAAAGCGCGATTCGTTCAGCTATTTCTTCTTGTCGTCCGCGTTTTCAATGCTGAAGGTCACCTCGGTCTGGCCGGGTGCGGTGTAGACCGCCGTTACCATCGCGAAGGACTTCGATTTGACAACTCGGCCAAGCTCTTTCTTCTGTGCGTCGGAGAACGAAAGAACTTTCTTAGTCCCGGGATCGACTTTTGCCTCTCTCCGGATGGGAAGGTCGGCGCTGAATACAGACTCGCCTTTTCGATAAACACCGACATGGATCGATTCGATGATGACGCCCCCGCGCTCCCGGTCGGGCGAAAATACACACACGGTGAAGTCGGTGCTTTTCGCGAGTTTCGCCTGGAGGGAAACATTGAATCGAAGTCGCCTGGCTGAAGGGTGTGTTCCTGAACCATTCCGAGCGCGTGCTTTTGGCACCGCCGAATCCGCGAATGATTCGTCCACGTCGGCGCTCAGCATTAAAGAGGCCTGTTCATGAGGGCCGATGGGACCGCTGCCTCGCGCGACCGGCGGTTCCTTCACCTGCTCATGTGGGCCAACCATTGCTGTACGATTTCTCGTTCCGTTGCTGACCGCTGTGCCGCGGCTACGTTTCTTGACTAGTTGTTCGTTGGGATGACTCGGACCATTTGCCATATGTACTCCTTACAGGAATAATTAGCGTTGCAATTCAGCATCCACCTATCGGCGGCGGATGTAAAGCGCCACGTCGGAATTTTGAGTCGTGCGGATGCAGGCCAAGCGATCCCCGTGTAATGACCAAGAGAAAACAACGATCGCCTGCTCTTCAAAGTTGGTCAGCTTGGAAGGCGCGGTTCTATCGAGGGGAACGTTCCAGATGTTGGACACCCCGCGATTGTCTGTTCGGGCGGTTGTAAGCGAGCGCCCATCAGGCGCCCATCTGACTGGAAGTTGTATGTCGGGGTAAAAGCGCGGGTGCTCAAGATCACTGACCTCAACCACCGCCACCGTCCATTTCGCGTTCGCCTGATCCTGCATCTGGCAGACGATTTTCTGGCCATCAGGCGAGAACTCGGCATTCCTGGCCAGGAATGTCCCGACTCGCGCGCTCGGCCCTCCCGTAGCGGGCACCAAGTAGAGCGCCGGCCGCGTCGAATTCCACGACGTATACAAGACGCGTTTTCCGTCGGGTGAGACGGCCGGCGATTCGTCGTAAGACGCGCCCGAAGAAAGCTGGGTAAACTCGTTCGTCTCCGGAGTAAATCGCCAGATATGGAACGGGCCGGATCGATTGGACGCGAACACAAACGAGTTGGTCCCAGGAATTGGCGCCGCACCCTGTTCCACATAGTGCTCGTTCGTCAACGGAGAATGCGTCTGAGTGTCACTGTCAAACACCCACAGGTTTGGGTATCCGCTTTGCCGCGAATTTACGATCACCTGCCGATCGTCTTTCCAGGCCAAAGTGGAGGACGCGAGGGTGAAGTACTCTTCGGCCTCCGCCGCTGAGCTTTGCCCGCGCGAAAAGTCGCCGTGATCCGAGATCCAAAGAGCAGCTTTCGACTCCACTTTCACCGCCGCTAACTCCCTGCCGTCGCGAGTCATAGTGGCGCTTCGAAAGCTTGCGAGATCTTTGGTTACGTCGCGCCAGTTCCCGTCGGAGGTGGCGACCTGCCTGATTTGCGCCTGATTATTGCCTTCTGTTTGGGTAGCGGCCGTTACCACGATTGCCCGGCCATCCTTCGTCCAACACGGTTGGCCAACCAGGCGCCAATTGCGGAGCGGCTTACGCTGTTCCTCTCCGTTCAGCTTGACAACATCAAGGAATCCCGAGTGATCGCTGAATAAGAACGCGGCAATCCGTGTACCGTCGGGCGACCAAGCCACATGCCGGAGGATCGTGTAGTCTCGCGGACCGGCGCTCTTCACCGTCAACAGTGGATGACGCCCGGACCCGTTGCTATTTGCCACTTCAAGCCGGCTTTCCTTTCTCTCTATCGGCCGGTTCACGAAGGCTAATTGAGTGCCATCCGGAGAGGGTGAAACAGATCCGTCAATACCTACGAGTAGAGGCGCCGCGGGACGATCGCCGAGGAGCGGAACCGCATAGAGCTTGCCTTCCAGTGTCTCGTCTTCCTCTACTTCGTAAAGGAATTGGCTATCAGCCGAGAACGTGATTCCGAGATAAGAGACCCGCCGTCCGGGTATCTTCACCGTTTCGGAAGTACCGGCTTCAATCTGCTTCAGCACCACCGTCTCGATTCCGCCTGGATCTCCAACCACGTACGCCAGGTATCGTCCATCTGGCGAAATGGCGGACAGCCGTGTTCGCCCGTTGAACGTCAATTGCCGCACGCTCTCGATCTCAAACCAGTCGGTGCGCGAAACATACCAGAACCACGCGCCGGCAAACAGCAAAGCGGCTGTTGCTCCAATCGCCAAGGCCAGTCTTGGTCGTCGCCGCGCGCGAGGCATGAGCGAGTAGATTGGCTGCGGACTAGTATCCTCGCCCGCGATATGAATCTCTTGCAGATCACGGAGCATCTCCCGGGCAGATTGGTACCGGTCAGCCGGATTCTTAGCGAGCGCATGCTCAACAATATCGGGCAACCCGCCCGGGAGCGCATCCCGGTTTGGTAACGGCAGAATTTGCCTGTCCAGGATGCCCACTATCAGATGGTTGTCCGTCTCGCCTTCGAAGGGCCTTCGATCCGTCAGCAGCTCGTAAAGGATCACGCCGAGACTCCAGAGATCGCTGCGGTGATCGACAGACTCCCCCCGCAACTGCTCGGGGGACATGTAATCCAGCGTCCCGATAATGCTCCCGCGTTTGGTGAGAGTGGTCGAGCGGCCGGAAGTGCCCATTTTCAGGCGAATCGTTTTCGCGAGACCGAAATCGATCACCTTCACGTAGCCGTCAGGCCGGATCATGATATTGCCGGGTTTCAAATCGCGGTGCACAACACCGGCTTCGTGCGCGGCGACCATTGCCGACGCAACCTGGCGAACGATGTTGACCGCCAGACTGAGGGTCACGGCTTTCCGCTCGATGGCAACGCGCAGGGTCGCGCCGTCCACGTACTCGCTGACAATGAAGGGCCGGTCGCCTATTTCGGAGATCTCATAAATGGTCAGGATGTTGGGATGGTTAAGCGATGAGGCGGCACGTGCCTCCAGATGGAGCCGTTCGAGCATCTCCGGGTCGGAGAGGAGGTCCGGCGAGAGAAACTTGAGCGCGGCATGACGTCCGAGCCGCTTATCGAGAGCGAGATAGACCTGGCCCATTCCGCCCGCCCCCAGTCGGCGCAAAATCCGATAGGGGCCCAATTCCCTGCCCTCGAGTTCGAACACCGAGATTCGTGCTCGGTCGGGAACGCGAGCTTGTACAGCCCTGCTCAAACGCAGAATGGTTCTAGTGATGTCCTCTCGCAGGCTGGACATGAACGGTGCCGATCAGGTATTCGTGTTCTCCGATTGTCGCTCAGGACAAAGAACATCTCTACATGACGGCCCCGTAGCCGTTAGGAGCAGGTGCGGCTGGATGCCGCGAAAAGGCGTTCAGGCCTTAATGTGCAGGCTGTTGTGAATCGCGTAGAGCGCGAGTTCTAACCGGTCTGAAACGCCGAGCTTATCGAACACGTTATGGAGATGGTTCTTCACCGTCTGCTCGGTGATGAACATCTTCTCGGCGATTTCCTTGTTCTTGTAGCCTTGCGCTATCAATACGATAATCTCGCGCTCACGCTGGCTCAACTGCGCGCGTTCCCTCGGCGACTTACCGTTCGAGGCGCTGTGGGCAGGGCCATGGGCGGCTGGAAAATCCTTTGGGGAAGCGAAGTGGCGAATTACCGCCGCCGTCGTCGTCGAATCGAGCCAGATCTCGCCCGCTTGCACACGGTGAATGCTCTTTTCAATGAGTGCCGTTGAGGTCTCCTTGAGCAGGATGCCGGAGCAGCCGAGCTTCATGGCCTCCACAAACTCGTCTTTGTTCTCAGCGGACGCAAAGAGGATGACCTTCGAGCGAGACGCTCGTGTCTGGATGCTCCGCAACACGGTTAAGCCATCCACGCGAGGCATTCGGAGGTCCAGGAGCACAATGTCCGGCTCCAGGTGAACTGTCTTGTCGATGGCCTCTACCCCGTCGATGGCTTCGGCCACCACCTCGATATCTGGATAATGGCTCAGCACGCTACGGAGACCCTCCAGGACAATAGGCTGAGCGTCAGCGATCAAAACACGAATCGGGGTTGTGGACATTTGTTGTTCCTCGAACACTTGATAGCCGGTACTTTCGTACTACGAAATCCGTGTCGTTCTCGGATTATAGTCCGTTCACCGGGTACAAGTTATCAGCCATTCAGCGATAGTACGTGCCAATGTTGCCGACCTGAAGTACTATTCGGCATGAAACCAAAGTTTTTCAAGTCTTTTTTCAGGGCCCTCTCAAATTCCTAAATGGTTAAACCTTCGGGAGAGGATTCCCGATTTGCCTAAGATGGTGTTCATGGCCAAAATGTCGATTCGCGATCTGGACCTCAAAAACAAGACGGTCTTCATTCGCGTAGACTTCAACGTGCCGCTTGACCCTAGCGGCAAAGAAATCACCAGCGACAAAAGAATACGAGCTTCCCTACCGACGATCCAATACGCAATCGAACATGGCGCAGCCGTCATCCTGGGTAGTCACTTAGGACGGCCGAAGGGCAAGAAAAACCCGACCATGAGCATGGCGCCCGTTGCCGCCCGTCTGAGTGAACTGCTGGGGAAGAATGTCGTTTTGGCTCCGGACTCGGTTGGTCCGGAAGTGGCCAAGCTGAAACCGAATACGGGAGAAGTGCTGCTGCTCGAAAACCTCCGATTTCACCCGGAGGAGGAATCCAACGATCCTGAGTTCTCGAAGCAGTTGGCGAGCTTAGCCGACATATATATCAATGACGCTTTCGGGTCCGCCCACCGCGCTCACGCCTCTACGGTCGGGATGGTGGCGTACCTGCCGATAGCGGTGGCCGGTATTCTGATGGATCGGGAGATTGAGTGGCTAACCAAAGCAACCCGCAATCCCGAAAGGCCGTGCGTCGCGCTTCTCGGTGGTGCGAAAGTGTCGGACAAGATCGAGGTGATCGAGAACCTGAGCCGGGTGGTTGATCATATTTTGATCGGTGGAGCAATGGCTTACACGTTCCTCCGAGCCCAAGGCAAACCGATCGGACGATCGCTGGTAGAAGAGGACAAGGTCGACTTGGCTAAGCGGCTCCTCAACTCATATGGGAACAAGATTCTCTTGCCCATCGATCATGTGGCTGTTCGAGAAGTGAAGGCCGGAGCTCCGAGCGAGATTCTGGAGGAGATCGGACCCGACCAGATCGGCGTGGATATTGGGCCGGCGACCGTTCAACGCTACTCCGAAGTGCTGCGTAAAGCAGCAACGATCATCTGGAACGGACCGATGGGGATCTTCGAAATGCCCCCGTTTGATCGCGGCACCGTGGAACTTGCGAAGGCCGTGGCCGCTTCAGGGGCCGTGTCCGTCGTGGGTGGCGGCGATTCGGAGAAAGCTATCAAGAGTGCCGGCGTCTCGGATGCCATCACCCATGTCTCGACCGGGGGAGGGGCATCGCTGGAATTTCTGGGGGGCACCGAGCTTCCCGGCATTCTCGCATTGGCCGACCGGGCCGAATCGGTCGAACGCGCTCCGGCCTGAGCTTCACGAACGCGTGTACGCTACGCCCAGTTCACAGGCAACGTCTCAACACGCGAGTCGGCCGTCCAGAGCCGAACCCGGGACACGAGTGCGGAGGCGAGCAAGTGGACATCGACCCAGCCAATTCCACAGCCGTTCAGCTTTCGATGGCGCACGAAATCAATCACTTCCGAGTGCTGAATAGTGGATGCGCGATAGACGCGGCTGTAGGCCGCCAGGAGTTCCTGACGGCCTCCCCGATCACCCACGAGCAGTTCTCCGGCGACGATTGGCCAAAAAACGAGTCCAGACGGACGCGTCCACGAGAACCATTTACTGTGCGGGTGGGCTTATTTCGGACCTCCCCACTGTATATTGCCCCTATGTGCCAGGAGAGTCCATATATGGTGATCTTGTTCTTTACAGCCCGATCGCACACCGCTATGATGAGGGAGTTCCGAACCTTCGGATAAGGCAGATCGTTGCTTAAGCTAAAGCGAGTCGAGATTCAGGGTTTCAAGTCGTTCTACGACCGGACCGAGATGAAGTTCAACGGCAGCGGTATCGCCGCCGTGGTGGGTCCGAACGGTTGCGGCAAGTCTAATCTGAGCGACGCAATCAGTTGGGTGCTCGGCGAGCAATCGGCAAAGAGCTTGCGCGGTGCCCGCATGGAAGACGTCATCTTCGCCGGCACGCGCGATAAGAAAGCACTCGGGATGGCCCACGTGACCATGACGCTGGTGCCGCACGAATCCGTTTTCGAATCCGCCCCGAAGCCCTCAGATTCAGAGGCCGACAGAACGGCTACGCGCACGGGGGAAATCACTATTACTCGTCGTCTCTACCGTTCGGGTGAAAGTGAGTACCTGGTAAACGGTAAGCTCGCCCGGCTGCGCGATATCCAGGACCTTTTCCTTGGTACCGGCCTGGGTCCCGAGAGCTACGCGATTATCGAGCAGGGCCGGATCGGCCAGATCCTCAGCAATCGCCCGCAAGACAGACGGAATGTTATTGAAGAAGCCGCCGGAATTACGCGTTTTAAGGCGCGGAAGCGCCTGGCTGAAGCGAAACTCGAAAGCGCAAAACAAAATCTCGCGCGAGTTTTCGACATCCTTGAAGAGGTCAACCGGCAGGTCAACTCACTTCGCCGGCAGGCGGCGAAAACCAAACGTTATGGAGAATTGAAACTCGAGGCGACTGGCTTTCTGCGGCAGATTCTCTCGGCAAAGTTCCAAATGCTGGAACGGCAGATGGCCCAGATTGTCATCGAGCTGAATCTGGCTTCGAACGAGATTCAGGCGGTTCACGGTGCCATCGGCGAGAAAGAAGCCGAGCAGACCGGAATCCTCGAGAAATCGTACGCGAACGAGAACGAGCTCACCCGGGAGCGCAAGCAACTCGCCGACCTGACGGTGGAATTGGAGCGAGCTCGCGGTCGGCTCGAATACCAGTCCAAACAGATCGAGCAGATTGAACGCCGGTTGGGATCGGGCGAAGGCGAGACCCAGTCTCTGAACGCTCAGATGGCTGAGCGTTCAGGTGAGCTCGAAACTCATGGAGCCGAACTGGAGGGCCTGGACGGCGAATGCGGACGGCTGAAGGAAGAACTCGACACCAAATACGCAGAACGGCAGCAGGCGCAAAGCCATCTTGCCGAGCGCGACCGGGCGCTCGAAGGTTTGCGCCAGGGCGTTCTGCGCCTTTTGGGAGAGGCCTCGAGCCTGAAGAACCGGATTACCCAGCTCGAAACAAATCTCGGATCGGCGGATCGCGAAAAGGTCCGGGTAGAGAACGATGAGAGGCAATCGGAATCCGATCTGGCAAGAATTCAGCGGTTAAGGGCGGAGATCTCGGAGCGTCTTCAACTACGGCAGACCGATCTGATCTCAGTGAAGGACCAGCGGACCGCCATTGAAGAAGAACTTGCGGGTACCCGCGCGTCCTTGCGCGACAATCGCCAGACCCTCGATCACCAGAAGAGCGAATTTTCCCGCATCAAAGCTCGCAAGGACTCCCTCGAAGAGCTGATTCAGCATCGAAGCTACACGACTGAAACGGTCAAGCGGCTTTTCACCGCGGCGGAAAAGGGAAAGGCAAACAACTTACAGCCCATTGGAGTTCTGGCTGATTTCCTTGAAGTAGACCGGCAGTTTGAAAAGGCGGCCGAAGAGTTCCTTCACGAAGAACTTGAGTTCGTTGTCGTGCGCGACTGGGCTGAAGCAGAGCGTGGTGTGGAGTATATGCGTTCAGAGCTGGGCGGACGCGCGACCTTCCTTCCTGAGCACAGCGAAGCAGCGGTTTCCGACCTGGAGTTGCCGCAACCGCAGGCAGATGAGGGCCGGGTACAAAAGCTCACGGACTCGCTCCGATTCACTAACGGATTGACAAGCCTGCCGGTCACGCTAGTGCCGCGGATTGCGCAATGCTACGTGGTTGAAGAGCGCGAACTCGCTCGCGAACTTGCCACGCGCTTTCCTCATTGCTGGTTTCTCCTGCGTGAAGGTATCAGCTATCACGGCCGAACCGTTTCGGGGGGAAAGAAATCCGGCGCGGGACCATTGGCACTGAAGCGGGAACTGCGCGAACTCACGGAGCTCGAATCACGCAA
>JBJMGJ010000046.1:0-8465 GCA_045807965.1 Bryobacteraceae bacterium
CATTGATCCTGCTCGCGCCCGTCTTCCTCTCCGTCGCCGTTCTCATACGGTTCACGTCTTCCGGGCCGATCGTGTTCCGGCAACTGCGGTGTGGACTGAATGGCAGAAGATTCACCATGTACAAATTCCGGTCCATGGTGGAGAACGCGGAGGACTTGATGAGTGATGTTCAGCACCTTAGTACCCGCCAAGTGGCGTTCAAGATTGCAAAAGACCCTCGAGTAACTCGCGTCGGTCTCTGGCTCCGCCGCTTCTCTCTGGACGAGCTTCCGCAACTCGTGAATGTTCTTCGGGGCGACATGTCGATTGTCGGCCCGCGTCCGCCGATACCTGAAGAGGTGGACCGATACGAACGCTGGCAGCGGCGCAGGCTTCGCATGCGGCCGGGGCTCACCTGTCTGTGGGCCATCTCTGGGCGCGACCGTGTCGACTTCGATACCTGGATGAGGATGGACATCTCTTACATTGAGAATTGGTCGCTTCGCCTGGATTGGTCGATCATCTTGCGAACGATTCCGCTCGTGCTCGCCGGACGAGGGGCACACTAAGGAACGCTCACACCACCCCACCATGCACCTGATTCCAACGAACGATGAAGTCTTAGATATGCTTCGCCAGACCGGAGCGCTGCGTGAGGGGCACTTCGAGTACCCGAACGGTATGCATGCCGACGAGTTTCTCCAGGTCGCGCTTGCGTTTCGGTACTTCGAATACGCCAAGATTCTGAGCGTGGGTTTAAGCCGCCGTCTTCGCGCGGATCCCGAAATCCGGGCCATGATCAAACAGCTTTCGATTGTTTGCCCGACGACGGGAGGTCTTCCCATCGGGTTCGGCGTCTGTGAAGCGCTGCGCGCGCATCAGGTTTACTGGGCCGAGAAGGATACAGATAGCTCGCCGTTGCGTTTCCGACAATTCGTGGATGCAAAGCCCGGCGAGAAAGTTCTGCTTGTTGATGACATCTATAGAAGCGGACGGCGTTTTACCGAGTTAAAAGCACTGGTGGAATCTCACGGCGCAGAGGTCGTGGGAATGGCGGTCGCAGTCTATCAACCAAATCCCACTGCCGCCAGTTTCGGCCATTTGCCTTTCTTCTATCTCGCGAAGATGGACGCAACCTATTACAAAGACTGGGCTTCTTGCGACCTTTGCAAACGGGGCGTTCCTTCCGAAAAGATCTGGTCCTGACCGGAGGCGGACCGAGAAAACCGGAGGGGCAAAAGCACATCTCTCTAGAGGTCCCTCTTCGGACGAATGCGCACTCTTCTTCTTTGTTTACTCTTCTGCGGTTGTACCGTTGTCGCGGTGGCGGGTCGAACCGGCAGCCGCGTCGAATACATCGGCGGCACCAATGGCGACATCCCGCCGAATAACAGCGGCGAAATCAGGGTAACGAACGAGACCTATTTCATCTTCGTGTCCAAGCACACGGAGGTGAAGATCCCTTACGAGCGCATTAACCTGCTCGAGTACGGACAAAAGATCGACCGGCATTTCGTCGCTGCGGCCATCATCTCCCCGATGTTCATGATCGCCAAGAAGCGCGAACACTTCCTGACGATCGGCTTCGAAAACGATAACAGACACCAGGAAGCCATGGTCTTCCGCGTCAACAAAAATGACCTGCGATTGGCTTTGGTCACGCTCGAAGCTCGCACTGGACAAGAAGTGAAGTTCCAGGATGAAGAAGCCCGCATCTACGGGAAAGGGTAAGGTGTCATGAGTATCCGTCTTGTGCTTAGCATGATCCTTGCTCCGGTCGGGTTGTTCGCAGCCGGCCAAGGGCAGCTCTTTAAACCGGGCAACGGGCCTACCGTGACGCAATTAGACCAGGTACAGCGCATTTATGTCGAGCCGCTAACCGGAGCGGCTGCCGCACAAGCTCTTCGTGACTTGATCATTGCGAGCCTCAACTCGACCAAGTTATTCGTACTGACAGACAATCCGGACCGAGCGGACGCGATCCTAAAGGGAGCCGCCGACGATAAGGCGTTTGAAGATACATTCGACACCGATACCAGTCTGAACGGACGAACCGGCGCTGGAATCTACGGACTCACCGGTCGCGCGACCCGGTCTAGCGGCGGCTATGGAGCCGAATCGACCGCCGAACGTGAGTCGCACCGAATCAAAGAGCGGAAGCACGAGGCGTACGCTACCGTTCGTCTCTGTAACAACGTCGGCGATGTGATCTGGTCCACGACGCAGGAAAGCCCTGGCGCAAAGTTCCGTGGCGCCAGTGCGGACGTCGCAGCAAAGATCGCACGCCAGCTGACGACTGATTTCGAGTTATCGAAAAACCCGGCACCCGCCCGCACACCGCTGCCTCGTCCCTGACAAGGGCTAAGACGCGAAGTCAATACCGGCAATCACCAGCCTCGGCATTGCCTGGTTCCAGCCCTCCGGCAGAGTATCGAAGGGCAGACGGAAGTCTCGACTTTCTCCCGGCCGTAGTGGAGCCCCTTTCCGGTTCAGGACCGGTACGCGCTCGCGATGAATCTCACGGCCGTTGACGTCATAGAACAGGCAGTACACATCAATGCCACGCAGCTCGCGCTCCCCTGCATTGGCGATCTTACCCTCGATCTCCACGACCCGCTGCTTCATGAAGTTCTCGGTCGCCTGCATTGTCACGTCACTTAAAACAAGCTTCGCGACATAGGCTTTTGCCTCACCGGAAACCGGCGGCGCCTGGCTATTCGGAGCTGGGCGCGACAGGTAAAGCAGGATCCCCGCGAGGAGCGCGATCGTTGCGCCAGCACCGATGAGCAGCCCACGGGGAATGCGGTTTGGCGTGGAGCCAGATGTGGCCATTCACTCCAAAGTGCGACAACCAGCCGAGTCGAAAGCTAATTTAGCGTGAGCGCCCGCTCGATCGCTTGGCCGCGGTCTTTTTCGCCGGCGCGGGTCTCTTCATCGCTGTCTTCTTGACGGCTTTCTTTGCGGCAGGCCTCTTTGCTGCCACCTTCTTAGCGGCGGTTTTCTTTGCCGGCACCCTCTTCGCAGCCGCCTTTGAGGCCACCTTCTTGGCTGGACTCTTCTGTGCAACCTTCTTGGCAGACGCCTTCTTCGCGGCGGCTTTCTTCAATGGGGCAGAACTTGCTTTCTTAGTGGCTTTCTTCACGGGTGTTCCCTTCTTCGCTGCTTTCTTGGTGGTGGTGCTTGAGGTTTTCTTTACGGGAGACGAACGTTTGGATGGGGTTTTCCTTGCCGGAGGCGCCTTGGCCTCGGGCTCTTCTTCGTCCTCATCCTCAACCTCTACTTCTTCGTCTTCCTCGTGTTCCTCATCGTCTTGGCTGCGCGAGGCCGCCTTGGAACGATGCGAACCTCCACGCGATTTGTCGGAGCTTTTGTGTTCCGGCAGATCTACCGTCTCTGCTTTGACTATCTTGTTGAAGTTGCTTCGCTCTCCCTCCGCAGTTTCTTCTTGATAGACCAAGGCAAGATCATTGTCATCGAACTTCTCGAAGAACTCATCCCATGTGATCTCTTCGAGGGAACCTTCTCCGCTGTATCCCGGAAAGTCTATCCGAAGGATGCCGATGTCATCGCCCGATCCCGTGCTCTTGACATGAGAGGGCTTGCCGCCACGTTCTTCCGCCCATCTCCGGATCTCCTCATGATCTTGTGTAGTCTTTGATAAATTTGCCATGCGTAAACCTCTGGATTGATGCAGCCGATTAAGTCCCCGAGCTAGTTATAGCGCTCTCGAATTAGATCCCTCAATACAAACTTAGTTTCTGCTGCAACATCAGCGGCAGCACAGCGTCATCATAACTCCTATTACAAGCAAGCTCAAAGTTTAATTGCAGAAACCCGCAAACGACGGTAGTCCGCGTACCATTGACCATCGTTATAAAGGCGTGGCCGGAGCTGTTCAACAGCATCATTGACCACTGTCTGGTGCGACGACGACGGTAGAGCATCAAGGTAGAAGGTGCAAAACTGTTTGATCCACTGCTCCATGCCTCGCTCTCCTTCGAGAGGTGTGGGCCGGTCAAACAGCAATGCGGTGCGCACTTCGAAACCATGCCTCTCGAGGATGCCGGTGTATTCGCTTAGCGACGGGAAATAGTTGCGTGCGGGAGGCGGAGCCTCGCTCGAAGCCCGTTTGAAAGCGGCTTTGACAGCTTGCTGGATTTGACGGATATTGCCGCGGCCGCCCATCTCAAGCACCAGGCGTCCACCCGTTCGCAGAGCGCGTGCCATCGAGTCCGCGGCTCGTTCAGCATCCAGGATCCAGTGAAGAGCCGCATTCGAAAACACAGCATCAAACTCGCCATCAAAAGCCATCGAAGCCGCATCTTGCAAGGCGAAGCGCAGCCGAGGGAAGTTCTGCCGGGCCTGCCCGATCATCTCCGGGGAAGCATCGACACCCAAAACATCGGCTCCACGATCCGCAATCTGTTGTGTCAATTGCCCTGTTCCGCAGCCAACATCCAAGACTCGCTCGCCGGGTTTTGGAGCAAGGACGTCGATAAGACCTGCCCCCAGTTGCCAGACGAAGGCATGTTGGGCCTCATATAGCTCGGTGTCCCATGAGGACCGTGCACTCATATCTCCAGAATGCTACGGAGTTGTGTATGCGTTCAAGACAAGAAACACGATGACGCCCGTCACCGAGACATAGAGCCAGATCGGCAAGGTCCAGCGAGCCACACGCCGATGGAACCGGAACTGGGTTCGAACGGCATACCAGAGCGTCCCCAGGATCAACGGCAGCGCGATCGTGGATAGCCCGATATGCGTAATCAGGATGAGGAAGTAAACGGGTCGAATCCAACCCTGCCCCGGGAATTTGGTGTCACCGTGAAAGTAGTGGTACGTAATGTAGCTGAGCAGAAACAACGACGAGAACACCGTGGCCGACAGCATGAAACGCATGTGAACCAGTCGATTGCGACGACGTATGTTGATGTAGCCGAGGACGAGGCAGATCGCGCTCAGCGAGTTAAATACCGCGTTCGCCTTGGGCAACTCTGCTACCCATCCCGGGCCGGCCGTACGGCCTTTGAAGTAAATCAGCCAGATGAGAAAGCCAGCGATGACCGCGCTCAGGGCCAAGATGACCGGAATCGGCTTGCGGGCGAGTTGCGGAGCTTCGACGGGAAGGTTCGAGGATCGCGCCATCGGGATCAGGACTTCTCTTTCCGGAGCGCATTGATGTCGGTCAGCAACTTCGAAAGTTCCTCGTCGCTGAAACTCGAGTAGTAGCCACGGACAACCCGGTGTTTATCGAGGACAGCGAACTTGGTGCTGTGCTCGATTTTGCCAAGAACATCACCAACGTGAAATGTTTGATATGCAAGGAGATGTACGGACGGCTTGTCACCGGTCAAGAAGTGCCAGCGGTCGTTCGGAGCACCGTATCGCCCGGCGAATGCCTTCAGAACCTCGGGCGCATCGCGATCCGGATCCACCGAAATGGACAGCAGGTGAACGTCTTCTTCACCCTTCGTTCGGTCTTCCATCTGATGCATCCGGGAACTCATGCGGGGACATTCAGCAGGGCAGTTCGTATAGATGAAGTCGACGATCCACACTTTGCCGTTCAAGTCTTTCTCCGTGAAGGGGCGCCCTAAGGCATCCGTCATCCGGAATGGCGGAACCATATCGTACTTCGGCAGTTTGCTCGCACGATCGACGCAGCTGGTGACCACAAGGCTCAGCAACGAAGCCGAACAAACTGATTGGAATGCTCGCCTGGTCACAGGCGTGTTGGATGCAGCCGCGAGCGGCAGTTAAGTAAGACCGAAGACGTTACGGCACACATCGGAAGCGGAGAGACTCGACATTCTCAGTGTAGCTTTCCCGAGCAGTGGATCCGTGTCGGCCTTCAGCGGCGTACTCTCAAAACCGCGTGCCTGGACGTGTCATACACATTAAACCCGACGAGAGATGTGCCTGCGAGGAGCATCAATCTCAGACTGCCTGGTTCCGGCGCACTGCTCGCGTTGGGCGTTATCGAGTAAGAAATTAGGTTCGGGTCCGAATATGGACTGATGACCAAGGTCTCGTCCCGGTCAGGTTGAACGCTAGATTTGCTAACGCCGGGGCAGGTGCGGGAAGCTGACCGTTGGTGTCACACAACTGTATCCCGGCACGCCACAAGCCACAAATGAACCATGAACCGCGGCCGGAAACACGTAAGTGCCGGTATTTCCGGAGGGTGTGAAGGTCTCGGGACCCAGGGGGACACCACCAGCGGCGATCCGAAGTAGAGAGCCGTTGCGGTCCCGCGCGGAACGCTGAAGGAGCCACTCACTGTCAGTGCTTGGGATCCAGACGTTATGGTCCCTGGAAGATTGAACCCCAAATCGATGGCGAAATTAACCGGGTAAAGGTCGTTCGGTCCAGTACTCGCCCCACCGGAACGTGAGCCCGGCACCCGCGGCCCGATAGAAAAACGCTGCGGCTCACGGTAGCGGTGATCTCCGTGGCGTTGACTGTTGGGATCGTGTCGGCAGAGAGCCCGAAGCAAAAGCCAAAGAGCAAAGAGGCCAGCAGATGAGTTCGCATTTGCAATTCGGGAAAGCAGGGGGTTCGGGCTGTTGGTCAGGCATGCCTCGGATCCCCTGTTTGGTTTAATTAACTCTGGAAACGATGGCGAACTCAAGCGTGACAAAGGTACGGGTGAAGACCCCTCTGGTGGAGCTTGATGGTGACGAGATGACTAGGGTCATCTGGGCCAATATCAAGGATTCCCTCATCCTGCCCTTTCTGGATGTCGATCTCAAATACTACGATCTCTCGGTAGAGCACCGGGACGCGACGGACGACCAAGTCACGATCGATTCAGCTAATGCCATCAAGCAGTACGGAGTGGGCGTCAAATGCGCGACCATCACGCCGGACGAGGCACGGGTGAAAGAATTCAGCCTCAAACAGATGTGGAAATCGCCCAATGGCACAATTCGCAACATCCTGGACGGAACCATCTTCCGGGAGCCAATCATCTGTCGCAACGTGCCGCGCTACGTTCCGGGCTGGGTGAAGCCGATTGTCGTAGGGCGTCACGCTTTTGGTGACCAATACCGTGCAACGGACTTCGTCGTAAAAGAGCCGGGCAAGCTCACGCTCACGTTCACTCCGTCAAACGGCGGCGCCCCTACGAACCATGAAGTGTTCGAATTCAAGAGCGGCGGCGTGGCGATGGGCATGTACAACCTGGATGCGTCCATCGAGGGTTTTGCGCGCGCCTGCTTCAACTATGGGCTGTCCCGCGGCCTTCCCGTCTATCATTCGACGAAGAACACGATTCTGAAGAGATACGACGGCCGGTTTAAAGACATTTTCCAGTCGATCTACGACGGCGAGTTCAAATCCAAGTTCGAAGCGGCAAACCTGACCTATGAGCACCGTCTGATCGACGATCTGGTTGCATTCGCAATCAAGTCGGACGGTGGGTTCGTATGGGCTTGCAAGAACTACGACGGCGATGTGCAATCAGACGTGGTCGCCCAGGGCTTCGGTTCGCTCGGGCTAATGACCTCCATTCTGATTACTCCAGACGGAAAGACCGTCGAAACGGAAGCGGCGCACGGAACGGTGACGCGCCATTACCGCGAATACCAGAAGGGCAAGGAGACATCGACCAATCCGATTGCGTCTATTTTTGCGTGGACCTCTGGGCTCCGCTATCGCGGTCAGTTCGACAACACGCCAGACGTGGTCGGTTTCGCAGACCGGCTGGAGAAGGCTACGGTCGGCGCAGTTGAGGCCGGTTTCATGACTAAGGACCTGGCGCTACTGGTCGGTAAAGACCAGAAATGGCTCAATACGACCCAGTACATCGAAAAGGTGGCCGAACTGCTGGTGGCCCCTAAGAGCTGATGGACATCATGAACGAGGACGTCGGCGAAGCCCTGGTCGGAGTCATCATGGGCAGCAAATCCGATTGGGAGACGATGGCCCAGACCAGCCAGACGCTGGCAATGCTCTCCATCCCCCACGAGTGCCGCATCGTTTCGGCTCACCGAACTCCGGATTGGATGGCGCTTTATGCGAAAGGTGCGGTGGACCGGGGTCTCGAGGTAATCATTGCCGCTGCCGGAGGCGCCGCCCATCTTCCGGGCATGGTGGCGGCCCATACTATCCTTCCAGTGCTTGGGGTTCCAATCAAAAGCAGTGTGCTGAACGGGGTCGATTCCCTACTTTCTATCGTTCAGATGCCTGGAGGAGTTCCCGTCGGCACGCTAGCCATCGGCGGTGCGGGGGCGATCAATGCCGCTCTGCTCGCCGCGAGCATCCTGGGAATCAAATACCCTGAGATACGAGCCAAGCTTGAGCAGTGGCGGCAGGCGCAAACGGAAACCGTATTGCAGGATCAGCTCCCGTGAACGAATCGCCGGTTCTTCCCGGCAGTGCGATCGGCGTCCTTGGAAGCGGTCAGCTTGGGCGCATGTTCGCCATTGCTGCGCGGCGCATGGGATACCGCGTTCACACCTTTTCTCCCGACGAAGACACGC
>JBJMGJ010000047.1:0-4533 GCA_045807965.1 Bryobacteraceae bacterium
CTCTGCTGAACGCGCTGGAAGGCAAGCGAGCACACCCGCGCGCGAAGCCTCCATTCCCTCAGGTATCGGGCCTCTTCGGGAAGCCGACGATCGTCCAAAACGTCGAGACTCTGTGCAATGTGCATCACATCGTCAACAACGGTCCTGAATGGTTTCGTTCACTGAGCCTTACGGACGACGGCGGCACGAAGCTATACGGCGTCAGCGGGAAAGTCAAACGGCCCGGCCTGTGGGAATTGCCCCTTGGAACGCCCATGAGGGAGATTCTTGAGGTCCATGCCGGGGGGATGCGCGACGGTCTCCGTTTTCGCGGTCTCCTGCCAGGCGGCGCATCCACAGACTTTCTGGTTGAGGAACACCTCGACGTACCGATGGACTACACCCAAGTACAGAAGGCAGGCAGCAGGCTGGGAACGGGAACGATGGTGGTTCTCGACGATAGAACGTGTCCAGTCGGTATGGTGTGGAACCTTGAGCATTTCTTCGCGCAGGAATCGTGCGGCTGGTGCACGCCCTGTTGGAGTGGCTTGGCATGGACCGAGAAAATTTTGTTGGCGATGGAAGAAGGTACCGCTGGAAAGAAGGATCTCGAGACTCTACACTTCCAAACCAAATTCCTCGCTCCCGGGAATACATTTTGCGCGTTTGCTCCCGGCGCGGTAGAGCCACTTCAGAGTGCGCTGAAATATTTTGCCGGCGATTTCCACCGGCACATCGACGAAAAGCGTTGTCCGTGGAGATGAACGTGGCGACAATCTACATCGAGAACAAGGCGCTAGAAGCTGATAGCTCGCAAAACCTGTTACATGTGCTTTTGTCCCGGGGCTACGATCTGCCTTACTTTTGCTGGCATCCGGCGCTCGGATCAGTCGGAGCATGCCGCCAATGCGCCGTAAAGCAATTCCGCAACGAGCAGGACACAGCGGGAAAGATCATTATGGCCTGCATGACACCGGCCTCCGATGGTATCCGTGTATCCATCAAAGACCCGGAAGCGGCCGAGTTTCGCGCGGCAGTGATTCAGGGGCTGATGCAGAATCATCCGCATGATTGTCCGGTGTGCGACGAAGGCGGCGAGTGTCACCTGCAGGATATGACGGTGATGACCGGCCACTGCTCCCGCCATTACACCTTCGACAAACGTACATTCCGCAATCAATATCTCGGGCCATTGATCAATCACGAGATGAACCGCTGCATCCAGTGCCAGCGCTGCGTGCGTTATTACCGCGAGTACGCGGGCGGCCACGACCTGAACGCGTTCCGCCTGCGCGACTCGGTTTACTTCGGCCGGTTCGAAGATGGCGTACTTGAAAACGAATTCAGCGGGAATCTTGTGGAAATCTGTCCGACAGGAGTATTCACGGATGCCACGCTGAAACATCACTACACAAGGAAATGGGACTTGCAGATGGCGCCCTCGGTGTGCGTGCATTGCGCCGCCGGTTGCAACATTACCGTGGGCGAGCGCTATGGCGTGCTGCGCAGAGTCGTAAATCGATATAACCATCACGTTAACGGCTATTTTCTTTGTGATCGCGGACGATTCGGTTATGAGCATGTGAACAGCGATGACCGCATTCGTGAGTGCTTTGTGAACGGTGAGCCGGCTGATGTGGCGAGTGCCGTATCACAGCTCCAGAAGACGCTGAAAGATGGAGATTGCATTGGCATCGGTTCGCCACGAGCCTCGCTCGAGAGCAACTTCGCTCTGCGTCAGCTTGTCGGGCCCGATCGCTTTTACGCAGGTGTTGCGGACGACGAGTGGTCGGTGACACTTGCGGCGGTCGATGCCTTGCGGAACGGACCGGCGCAATCGCCGTGTCTGGATGAAATTCAACACTGTGATGCCGTTCTCGTGCTTGGCGAAGACGTCACAAATGTGCTCCCCATGATGGCTCTTAGCTTGCGACAGTCGGTCCGCCAGCAACCAATCGAAAAGGCGAGTAACTACGGGATTCCGCTCTGGCTGGATCACGCCGTTCGCGAACTCACGCAAAACGAGAAAGGGCCGCTGTTTATAGCCTCTCCGTTCGCCACTAAGCTCGACGAAGTCGCGAGGGAAGTGATGCAGGCGGCGCCCGACGATCTAGCTCGGCTTGGGTTCTCGGTGGCACATGCGATCGACGCAAGCGCGCCCGAGGTCGCGCATCTTTCGAGCGAGACAAATGCCTTGGCCGAAAGAATTGCAGTCGCGCTACGCTCGGCAAAACGTCCGTTGATCGTTTCCGGCACCAGTTGCCGCAGCAAGGTAGTTGTTGAAGCGGCGGCGCAGGTTGCCTGGGCACTCTGCAGGTTCGGCAAGCCAGCAAGATTAAGTTTTTGTTTCCCAGAATGCAATAGTGTGGGGCTCGCGCTGATGCAGCCACGCCCGTTGTCCGAAGCTTTCCGTGCGGTGCAAACCGCCGAAAACGGAGCGGTCATTATTCTCGAAAATGATCTGTACCGGCGAGCGCCTGGCGAAGAAGTCGCCGCGTTTCTCGGCGGGACGCGAGATGTCGTTGTCCTTGACCATCTGAAGACTCGGACAACTAAAACGGCTGATCTGGTTCTACCAGCGGGGACGTTCGCGGAGACAGACGGAACCCTGGTGAACCATGAGACACGGGCGCAGCGCTTCTTTCAGGCCTTCGTACCCGCTGGCGAAGTACGAGCGAGCTGGCGGTGGCTCGGCGGCGGTCTTCTTCAGAATGCGTCCGACGGAGAGTGCCAGTGGCAGACACTCGATGGCATCGTCGCGGCGATTGCGAAGGAGATACCAGTCCTCGCTCCGATAGAGCATGCCGCGCCTCGAAAAGAGTTCGGGAAAGTGGCGCGCGAGCCGGTCCGTTATAGCGGACGTACATCGATGCTTGCTAACTTGTCGGTCCACGAACCAAAGCCGCCGGCGGATCCGGACTCGGCTTTGGCGTTCTCCATGGAATCCGGACCGCAGCCTCCTTCTCCGGCACTCATCCCATTCTTCTGGTCGCCGGGGTGGAACTCGATTCAGTCGGTCAACAAGTTTCAGAGCGAGATTGGCAGCTCGTTGCGAGGCGGTGATCCTGGCGTTCGCCTGCTTGAACCTACGGGACGGGACAACTGGAGCTACTTCTCGCGAATACCTTCCGCCTTTTGCCCGAGTACCGGCCAGTGGCTGTTCGTGCCGCGATTTCACATCTTCGGGTCCGAGGAACTAAGCCGGCGGGCTCCCGCGATCGCGGAACTAGTGCCGAGCGCAGCGGTCGGGCTAAACGTAGACGACGGTGCCCGGTTGGGTGTCAAGACGGGTGAACTGCTCGCCATGAGGATCGGCGATTTGAGTTACGAGTTGGAGGTTTCGCTGCGTTCCGACGTTCCGCGAGGCACTGCGATCATCCCCGCCGGCATACCGCCCTTCGAGGAGTTCTTGACTCCGATGCGGGGGAAACTCGCGCCCGCCAGCGCGACAGCCAATGGGGTCCTCAGATGACGGCCCTGTACCCGCTCGTGATTATCGCGGTGGTTTTGTTTATCGTCCTGAATCTTGCCGCGGGGCTCGTCTGGGTAGAACGCCGCTTACTGGCCGTTTGGCAGGACCGCTACGGGCCCAATCGCGTCGGACCATTCGGATTGCTACAGCCCCTCGCTGATTCGGTGAAGCTTTTCTTCAAGGAAGATTGGATTCCACCTTTCGCGGATAAGGCGGTTTTCGTCCTCGCCCCTGGAATCATCGTCGCGACCGCGCTCTTGTCCTTTGCGGTTGTGCCTCTTGCCCCAGGTTTCGTGGTGGCAGATCTCGATATCGGGCTTCTTTTCCTGTTGGCGATGTCTTCTCTGGGCGTTTACAGTATTGTCCTTGCAGGTTGGGCATCCAACAACAAATACTCACTGCTCGGCGGCATTCGCGCATCGGCCCAGATGCTCAGTTATGAAGTCTTCATGGGTCTTTCGATGCTGGGTGTCGTCATTATCGCGGGGTCTTTCCGCTTGACAGACATAGTCGAAGCTCAACGGAAGGTTTGGTTTGTCGTTCCACAATTTGCAGGATTTGTGTTGTTTCTGATTGCGGGAGTTGCCGAAGCACGAAGGCTGCCGTTTGATCTGGCGGAGGCGGAAAGCGAACTCATCGCCGGGTTTCATTCCGAGTACTCAAGCATGAAGTTCGGAATGTTCTTTGTGGGCGAATACATTGGCGTGACGCTAGTTTCTGCTGCAATTTCTCTTTTGTATTTCGGTGGATGGTTGGGGCCCGTTCTGCCACCCGGGCTATGGTTTGGCATTAAAACTCTGGCGTTCATCTGTCTATTTATCTTGCTGCGAGCCGCCTTGCCACGGCCACGCTTTGACCAGTTGATGGCGTGGGGCTGGAAGTTTATGCTCCCACTCGCCTTGCTGAATCTGCTCGTAACGGGGGCTGTTGTACTTGCGTTTGCGTAACTGGAGGGAAAGAAAATGCTCAGTCTGCTGCGTAGCTTGTGGGAGGTCTTCCGGCATGGATTTCAACGGCGAATCACAATCCAGTATCCGGAAGAAAAGCCGTACCTCGCACCACGTTATCGCGGTCGAATTGTC
>JBJMGJ010000048.1:0-3681 GCA_045807965.1 Bryobacteraceae bacterium
GCCATGGCGCCGATTTGCACGGCTCCGTCACGCAAATGTATCCCCTTGAGCGACGGGATGTGTCCGAGATCAACCAGAACCATGCCTTCGGGCCGGTTGCGGTTGCGCCCAAGAAGCAACTTTTGACCACCTGCAAGCGGCTGCGCTTCGGGGCGGCTGGACAGGATGCCCAGGGCCTCCTCGATCGATTCGGGCGAGGCATATTCAAACGAACTCATGTCAGTAGCTCCGCATAGCTCGCCAGATTCTCTCAGGTGTCGCAGGTAAATCGACGTGGCGCACACCGAATTCGGACAGTGCATCGCAGATTGCATTGACGATCGCCGGTGCCACCGCCGGTTGCGCAACATCACCCGCGCCCTTTGCGCCCATTCCATTCAAAGGCGTCGGGGTTACGGTACTGTCCAACTCGAACTCCGGCATGTCGCTGGGGCGTGGGATCGGGTAGGTGTCCAGATCCCGGGTTAGCAACCCGCCGCTTTCGTCATAGATCACCTGTTCCATCAGGGCGGGCCCAATTCCGAAGGCAATGCTGCCGTGCATTTGCCCTTCGACTACCTTCGGGTTACCCATGACGCCAACGTCATTCACTCCCGTATAGCGCACGAGTTCGGCAGCACCGGTCTCTTCGTCGATTTCCACGATGGCGACGTGAGTACCGAAGGGGAAGTTAAAATCGGGCGGATCAAAGTAGGAGGTTACTTCCAAGCCCGGTGCCATCCCGGCGGGCACATCCCAGGCAAACCACAAAGCGGAGGCAATCTCCTGCAACGTTTTGGCACGTGCCGGATCGGCCTTCACCTGCACTTTGCCTTCCGCGTATTCGACATCCTTCTCTTCCGCGCCGAGCAAATGGGCTCCCATCTGGAGAGCCTTCTGCCTGATGAGCTGGCAAGCTTCGTATATAGCCGCCCCTTCCACGCTAAAACTTCGGCTACCGTAGCTTCCCTGGGCGTAAGGAACTCCGAGCGTATCGGAGTGAATGATTTCGACGCGGTCGACTGGAACTCCCAATTCGTTCGCCGCGATTTGAGCGAACGTCGTGATCTGGCCTTGCCCGTGCGGTTGACATCCGGTGATAGCCGTAACGTCGCCTGTCTGGTGCACGCGGACGATAGCGCTCGCCCAGGTACTGCCGATCAAGCCCTCTCGGCCCATTCGCCCCGAGGGTCCAACACCGCCGATAGTGACGTAAGAGCCAATGCCGAGACCTAGTAACTTGCCCCGCTTACGAGCTTCGGCTTTGCGTTCCTTCAGATCTCCGTAACCGGCCATCTCAAGCGCACGGTTCAATGCCGTCTCGTACTCTCCGGAATCGTAGGTCCACCCGAGTCTGTTCTCGTAGGGAAACTGGTCCGGGCGGACCATATTCTTGCGGCGCACTTCTGCCGGATCCATTCCGATCTCTCGCGCAAACATATCGACAAGCCGCTCGATGAGGAACATGGCTTCCATGCGACCTGCACCGCGTGCCGGCCCCAGCATGACGCTGTTTGCATAGGCGAGATAAACTTCGTAGAACGGATTAGGAATGGCGTACGCCCCGGTAACGCTGCGTCCTGTCAGGATGGATGGGGTACTGGGTCCGTTAGTCGCGGGGTAGGCGCCCAGATTGACATAATTGGTAACCGATAAAGCGGTAATCCTGCCATCTCGCTTACCGGCAAGCGTTGCGTACTGCACCTGCCCGCGGGCGTGCACCGTCGTTAACGACAGATCCTCCCGGTTGTCGACCCACTTGACCGGACGGCCCACTTCCTTAGAGAGAACCAGCAGCAGAGGAGCATCCTGATACAAGTAACCCTTCGACCCGTAGGAGCCTCCGATATTAGGCACGATGACACGGAGCTTGTTATACGGGATCCCCAGCACGAGGCTCGAGATCATGAAGCGGTTGCCGTGCGGGATTTGGGTATTCGTCCAGAGCGTGTACTCGTCCGTCGCCGAATCGTAGCGGGCGATGGTTGCGCGCGTCTCATTCGCCTGGTGAAGTTGGCGCGGAATAGTAAATTTCTCCCGGACAACTACTTCGGCCTTTTCTATCGCATCGTCCGCTGCCGCTTTGTCGCCAAAACTGACGTGCGCGCACAGATTTCCCGGGGCCGATTCATGCAGTTGAGGCGCACCCGGGCGCAACGCGTCCTCCGCGGTGGTGACTACAGGCAACCGTTCGTATTCGACCTCAATGGCGCTTAACGCCTCATACGCTCGCTGGCGGGTTTCGGCGACGACCGCAGCAACCCATTCGCCGACATACCGTACTCGGTCGGTAGCAAGCGCCGTCTGCGCACCAGGAACGCCATAAGGGTGTGGAGGGAAGTGACTCTCAACTCCGGCGGGCTTGAATATGCAGACCAGCGGGAGCATCTTCGATGCGATATCCGCCCCCGTGAAGATGCGGATGACGCCGGGCAGACGAGTTGCCGCCGACGTATCCAGCTTTTTGATTTTGGCGTGCGCCTCCGGGCTGTGCAGAATGGCCACGTGAGCCATATTCGGAAGATCCAGGTCGGCCGTAAACTTCGCGTTGCCGGTTAGTAGATTCGGATCTTCTTTTCGTTTGATCGGCGCGCCGAGTACTTGAGTTGCCATTTCGTTTTCGCTTATCGCGAAGAAGGTTCCGCCAGGGATTCAACCGCACGAACAACGTTCTGATACACACCGCAACGGCAGACGTTCCCGTCTATCCAATGCCGGATCTCCGATTGGCTAGGCCGAGAGTTCCTGTTGAGAAGATCCGTAAGCGATAGCACCATACCCGGTGTGCAATATCCACACTGGACAGCGTGCTGTTCCCACAGGGCAGTCTGCAAGGCGTTGAGAACGCCGCCGTCAGCCACTCCTTCAATGGTTGTGACCTTGGTTCCGTCTGCCTGGACCGCCAATATAGAGCAACTCTTCGCGGAGAGCCCCTCAACGAGGACGGTACAGGACCCGCAATGTCCCGTATCGCAGCCGAACTTTGTTCCAGTCAGACCGAGACGATCTCGCAAAAAGTCTACAAGCAACATGTCAACCGGAACAGAATCCCGGTGCTCGAGCCCATTTACAGTGAGCGAGACGGGGCGTTCTGTCGACGTGCTGACGGCGCGCCTTTCGCTCAGATCTACTTTCGTTGCCATATGCGCTCCTGACGGATAGTCCTAAGTCGGATTACAGCAGCTTAGGGCAGAGCCGGTGGGTTTTCCTCGTCCACATATCCTTGATTCAACTCCACAATATTGTCTTCCGGATCGGCAATCCAGGCGACTCGCATGCCGGGAATGAATTGCCCCATGTCCAGAGGACCTAACGTAATTCGCGCATCCGAACCCATGTCGGCGAGTTTCGCGTCCAGGTTATCCACTTGAAACGCAATATGCCGCACGCTCGGGTAATCAGGACCAGCTCCAAGCACTCTTGCGGCGGGCTGTGTCTCAGTCGACGGGAACAACTCCAAAGCCAGGCCGCTACCGCGAATGATAACTACCTGTCCCGGTCCGGGAGCGTACACGCGCGCGCGGCGAAATCCGAAATGCCTGGTGTAGAATCGCTCCACGGAAATTGGATCTTTACAACTCAAACCGATATGGGAAAACTCGCTCTTACTCACCCGTGCTGTGCTCCCTACTTTCTCTGCGTCTCTTCTCGTTCGATGAGCATATCGATGATCTTCCTGGCAAACAAGTGGCAGTGCCCGCC
>JBJMGJ010000049.1:0-6967 GCA_045807965.1 Bryobacteraceae bacterium
CGATCGACGAGAAGGAAGAACTATGTTTAAAGGTTTTCAGAAGCCGAAGCGTTTAGTTGCTAATACCGAGACGCTCACAGAGCGTTACGGCCAGTTCTCCGCACAACCGTTCGAGCGTGGCTTTGGGCCAACGATCGGAAACGGTCTCCGGCGTGTATTGTTGAGCTCGATTGAAGGCGCCGCTATCACCGGCGTCCGCATCGAGGGTGTATCTCATGAGTTCAGCCCGATCCCGGGCGTTGTCGAAGACGCAACGGACATCATTCTGAACCTCAAGCAAGTTCCTTTTAAGATGATCGGCGAAGGGACCCGCATTGCCCGCCTGCGCGTTGATGGTGCCGGTGAGGTGATGAGCAGCCAGATCGAAACCGACCAGGACGTCGAAGTTCTCGATCGCAACCTTCACATCGCGACTGTCGGCGAGGGTGGAAAGCTCGACATCGAGATGCGGATCAAGAGCGGCCGTGGCTACGTCTCGGCCGACCGGAACTACGATGAGGACCTGCCGCTCGGCTACATCCCGATCGACTCGGTCCATTCCCCTGTTCGCAAGGTCAATTACGTCGTCGAAGCTGCTCGTCTCGGCCAGAACACCGATTTCGATAAGCTCGCGATCGAAGTCTGGACCAACGGCGCTATCTCTCCTCAAGATGCAATCGGCCAAGCGGCCAAGCTCCTGAAGGACCACATGACCATCTTCATCAACTTCGAGGAAACTCCGGAAGTTGCGGAAGAGCCGGCAGAGCGCGCTGCTAACCAGATGAACGAAGTCCTGAACCGCTCGGTGGAAGAGCTGGAACTCAGCGTTCGTTCCTATAACTGTCTCAAGAATGCCAACATCCAGACCATCGGCGACCTTGTTCAGAAGAGCGAATCGGAGATGTTGCGCACCAAGAATTTCGGCCGCAAGTCTTTGAACGAGATCAAGGAAATCCTCTCTGGCCTGGGCTTGAATTTTGGCATGAAGTTCGATGCACAGGGTCGCCTGGTTGGCGGAGCGCCTCCTGCGTCTCCTGCTGAATACGCGGCAGCCGACGACAACTTTTCAGGTATCGAGGAATAACGATGCGACATCGGAAAGCTGGCGTTAAACTCAAGCGCGATCTCAGCGCCCGACGCGCACTGCTTCGCGGTCTCGTAACGAACGTGATCGAGGAAGAGCGCATTACGACGACCGTACCTAAGGCAAAGGCCGCAAAGCCGCTTGTCGAGAAGATGATTACGTTGGCCAAGACGGATAGCCTGCATGCGCGTCGTCAGGCGGCTGCGTTTCTCCTGAAGCCGGAAGCGGTAGAGAAGCTGTTTGACAAGCTCGGACCACGGTTCAATCAGCGCAACGGCGGCTACTCACGGATTATCAAGCTGGGCTGGCGTAAGGGCGATGGCGCCGAAACCGCCAAGCTCGAGCTGGTTGGTTCCGAACTCGTGAAGCGAGCGGCCGAACGAGCTGCCCGGCGCGAAGAACGCCTGAAGCAAATTCGCGAAGGAAACGAACAGGGCGGAGAGTAAGCCGCTTTTCAAGGCATAGTAGAAGGGCTTAGCGGCGGAAGCTGCTAAGCCCCTTTTTTTGGTGCCCTGGCGACGGCGCCTTCCGTGCGTTCAGCTCCACACGAGACTGCGGCGTTTCAGGGCTCGAACTTCTCATGCCATTCCAGGACTCGCAACGCTCTTAGCGTGTTCCAACGGCTGGCTCGGCCGTCGCCAGCCTCGAGCGCAAAGTAAACCTCGCCAGGATGCGTGTTTTCCAATAACCAGGTTTCATCGTCCTGCTGCTTCGAGCGGAGTAGCGTTATGGCTTCGTTGATGCGCGCATCCGGCTTCTCTCCCACCGAGCGGAAGTACTCAAGCCCGCGCAACACGTCATACTGCCAGTAAGTTGGAAACGAGAATTGTAACCAGCTTGGGTTGACGATTGCGCCGGTGCTCTTTCGTCGGAACAGGTTGCGTTCGAGGAGATACTCTTCACCCGGCGGCGAGATGCGATTAGATCTGCAGAACTACCGTTCCTGCGCTCATACGCTAAAAGTCCTTCCAGTACGTTGATCGTCGTATCGAAAGACGAACGCACGGAACCCCGCTCCGCTTCGCAGTTCCAACCGCCATCCTCGAGCTGCTCAGCAAGGAGACGCGCAACAATGTCGTCGACATCCTGATGAAAGTAAATGCCCAAGCTGACTGCTCTGCCGTTGATGCAGGGCTCAACTTCGCCGTTGAAGAAGGGTTGTCCGGCGTGTTCCCAACGGCAGTGATCGCGTACTAAGGTCACTGCCTGTTGTACCCTTGATGCGTTCGGGTCGACTCCGAAATCATGCAGGACTTGAAGCGTGTGAAGCGTAGCCGTCCAAGGCTGGCCAGGGCTCTCGTCGAGTTCATTGGAGTAATTCGCTGGAAAGCAAGCCCCTCCTGCCCATTGGCCGTCGTCGCCCTGAACTGAGAGCAGGCGGGCGCCCCAACCCTCATTTGCCACGCGCGCGCGCTCATTCCTGGTGACCTCCGCTGGTGCGTGCACAAGGTCACGGAGGACCTGCCAACGAATCGCAGGGTCGGAATCGAGCAGCCAGTCTAACTTCGTCATGCCGGCTAGTGTATAGGGATTTGGTTTGCGTTAAGGCTTAGGCGAGAGCGGCTCAGCTGAAGAATTGCCAGGTGCTCTCTGTCTTGCCCATTCCCCGTCGCTGCTAGCGCCATTGCCCTATATAATGCTCGACGGTGAACAACCGCCTTTCCGTCACGCTGGCAGCCGCGCTCTTCTTTTCCGGTTTTGCCGATGCCCGTCTCACCCGCTTGGTCGTTGAGCATCGCTCAACGGACAGGGGCTTCGAAACTTTAACCGGTCGTTTCTACGGCGAGCTTGATCCGACCGATCCACACAACAAGATCATCACCGATCTTGAATTCGCGCCCCGCAATACACGCGGGCTAGTGGAATACTCCGCAACATACACGATGACGAAGCCCGCCGACATGTCTAAGGCAAGCGGTGTCCTGCTGTACAGCGTGCCGAATCGCGGGCGAGGCGTTCCCGCAGCTTCTGAAGGACTCGTGGCGGTGGTGAGCGGCTGGCAAGGTGACCTTCCACCCGCAGCTGGCCTGCAAACGATTAGCGTTCCCGTCGGCAAACTCCCGGACGGTTCGCCACTGACCGGCCCTGTCATCGAGCGCTTCATCGACACCCCGGCGAATACCAATACCCTCAGTCTGAACAGCGGCAGTTACACCGGACTTCTCTATCAACGTCCTTTGACACTGGATACTTCCCGAGCCAGCCTGACTGCGAGAAGAAGCCGGAACGCGGAACCCGAGCCCGTTGCAAGCACCGAATGGGCGTTCGCGGATTGCACCGAAAAACCATTTCCCGGTAGACCTGATCCGACGAAGATCTGTTCTAAGCGTGGCTTCAATCCGGCTCTGGAATACACGCTCGTATTTACGGCGAAAGATCCTCTGATCCTGGGAATAGGTTATGCAGCCACGCGCGACCTGAACTCCTTTCTGAAGTATGCGGAAAAGGACGAAGAAGGATCGGAGAATCCGGTAGCCAAGCACATTAAATGGGCCATCAGCCACGGCAATTCACAGTCCGGCAACTTCATTCGAAGCTTCGTTCATCTTGGCTTCAATCAGGACGAGAAAGGCAGGATCGTTTGGGACGGAGTGAATCCGCACATCGCCGCCCGCCAACTCGCGATGAACTTTCGTTTCGCAGTGCCGGGTGGGGTGGCGGGTCCTAACGAACCGGGTAGTGATGGTGTGCTCTGGTGGAGCGACTACGCTGACGAGTATCGCGGTCGCCCGCCAGCTGGGTTGCTCGACCGTTGTCGCGCGACGAATTCATGTCCAAAGATTGTGGAGACGTTCGGCGGTCTGGAGTTCTGGTACCTGCGCGAATCGCCGAACTTGGTAGGCACAGCCGCGAAAGCGGACATTCCGCTCCCTGCAAACGTGCGGCGATATTTTCTTCCGGCCACGAGTCATGGCGGGGGAAGAGGTGGCTTCAGTACACAAACGCCGTCTGCGACAAAAGGATGCGTTCTACCCGCAAATCCAAATCCAGAAACGGAAACGATGAAAGCGCTGAGGGTCGCTCTTGTCGATTGGGTGACGAAGGGCGTCGAGCCGCCGCCTAGCGCCTATCCGCGCCTCAGTGAGGGTCAGCTTGTACCCGCGACACGAGCGGCGATGGGATTTCCCGCCATTCCAGGTGCGCCGTCCCCGGATGGACTGGTGAACCCAGTGTACGATTACGACTTCGGTCCTGAGTTTCACTACAACGACCTATCAGGTGTGATCACGAAAGAGCCGCCGCAAATCAAGAAGATCATTCCTACTCTTGTGCCCAGAGTGGATTCCGACGGCATGGACGTTGGCGGTGTCGCGTCGGTCTTGCGTCAAGCCCCGCTCGGGACCTATCTCGGCTGGAACGTCACCGCGAGCGGTTTCGACAACGGCACTCAATGCGGCCTCAACGGAGGTTACATTCCCTTTGCCAAAACTAAGGCGGAGCGCGTTGCCTCGAATGATACCCGGCCATCGCTCGAAGAGCGCTACCGAAATCACGCCGGGTACCTAGCCGCTGTGAGAGCCGCAGCGCACGCGGCAGTTATGGGGCGTTTCCTTCTACAAGGGGATGCAGACCGTCTGATACAGGAAGCGGAGGCGAGCGACGTGCTTCGGTAGCAGCCTGACTGGCTGGCCGTTGAAGCTCCATCTCCACCCGCCGATGTCTTAGAGGTGGATTTTCCGATCCTCAGTCGCTCCCTTGTTGCAGGGACCTTGTAGCCGTTGGGTCTTTCGCGTATCACTCGCCGGATCCCACTCCAGGTCTGCTCGAGGTTTGGACACCGAGACTTTAATTCGCAGATGCCGTAGCCATTATCGAATGACTTGATCGGCTCACCTCGCCTGTTGAACTCGTCGAATCCGACTCATGTTTTACTAGCCTGTCAAACCGTCCTGAATCCGGCTTAGTAGCGACATAAACATTCACCTCTGTTCACTGAATCGAAACCACACTAATGGGGCGGTCAGCCCACACGCAACCCGAATGCGTAACGTAAGGCTCCAGAAACAATCCCGAGCAGGATTCCGTAGCCCACGCCCAGCTTAAATCGCGCGAGCAGCACAAGGGCAACGAGCGCGGAAGCCGCAGTGAGAAGATCCATGTCTTGGATCCCGCTGGCGTTGCTTGGGAACAGCACGCCTTTGGCAATGAACAACAGCAAATCCAGCATGGCGCCTACCACAACCGCCGTGATCAGTGCCAGAACTCCTTTAATCGCAGGGGCACTGTGCGTGCGCTCCATCACTGGCGCTCCCGCAAACACGAACCAGAAGGGCGGCAAGAAGGTATAAAACGTCGTGAGCAGAAGGCCAAGCGTTCCCATCCACAGCGAATGTTGGAAGTGGTTATAAGCAGCCATAAATCCGACGAATGCGAGAACAATGATGAGGGGGCCCGGTGTGGTCTCCGCCAACGCAAAGCCGTCGGTCATCTGCGCGCTCGACAGCCAGTGAAACTTGGTGACCGCAATTTGCGCAACGTATGGGATGACCGTGTAGGACCCGCCGACCGTGACAAAAGCAGTTTTAGTGAAGAACAATGCGGCCGTCTTCCAATAGGGAAAATCTATGCCATAGAAGTACAAGTACGGCAACGGTAGCAGCCAAAGGACCAGAGCAACGGCAGTAAGTTTCAGGAAACGCCAAGCTAGAGGTGCACTACCTCGCTTCGGCGAATGGCCGTTCGCGATGCCCGCGGGTTCATCATCGATGGCCTCTCCCTCGTCATCCTGAGTACGGACGAGGGAAGGGCGGACAGCCATCACAGCCACACCTAAAACAATGGCCCCGAGCAGGATGGACGTGACCGGAAGGCTCAGAAAAAACATACCGACAAAGGTGCACGCCGCAACGATCCACTGGAGAGGACGCCGGAGAGCGCGGGCAGAGACTCTGCGTAACGCGAGCAGGAGCAAGGCCAGCACTACTGGTTTCAGGCCATTGAAACTGGACGCAATCAAAGGCACGGTTCCAAATCGCACGTATACGATGCTGAATGCGAGCAAGACAATCGTCGAGGGCAGAACAAAAAGCGTTCCGGCAACTAAGCCGCCGCGGATACCATGGAGCCTGTGCCCGATATAGATGGCCAGTTCTTGTGCTTCCGGTCCCGGCAGCAGCATGCAGTGGCTGAGCGCGTGAAGAAAAACACCGTTGCCGATCCACTTCTTGTTCTCGACAAGTTCTTCGTGCATGATGCCAAGGTGCGCTGCCGTGCCGCCAAAACTGATCCAGCCGAGTTTCCACCAGAACCGAAGCGCCTCTCCGAAAGAGGGTTTCTCGGTGGCGGTAAGAGTTGTCATGAACGAGGCTTCCGCGCGAGTCGCGTGACAAACCGTATAACGTCGCCCCGATAATAGAGCTTTTCGTAGTCAACCGGGCGGGCTCCCGTCGAGTACGACGTACGCTCAATGAGAAACATCGGACTGCCTGGGTTCACGCGAAGCGCCGAGGCAACCTCAGCTTCCGCGGCAACGGCTTCCATTTTGTACTCCGCCTCGACCAGTGGAACCTTATACTTACATTCGAGCAGCGAGAAGATAGGTTCAATCGCCAGATTTTGCCGCATCACTTTTTTGCCTAAATCTAAGGGCAGATAAGTCTCGTCAAACGAGATGGGCACGCCATCCCCAAGCCTTACGCGCTGAATCATAAGGACGCGAGAACCTTTCGGTAGCGCAAGTTGACGCGCAACGGTCTCCGAAGCATTGACAAATCTCCTGTCAAGAAGTCGAGCCGTTGCCTTTCGCCCAATCGCCTGCATGTCCCCTACGAAACCGCTGAGCTGGGTCAACTCCTGTGTAATCTTTCGCGAAGCAACGAATGTTCCTCTTCCCCGCTGAATTTCGACTAATCCGCGTCGGACGAGATTCTGCACGGCCCTTCGGACGGTGATGCGGCTCACTCC
>JBJMGJ010000050.1:0-4403 GCA_045807965.1 Bryobacteraceae bacterium
ATGACCTGGGCGGAGCGGGCCAAAAAGAAACAGCCGAACAGTCCGGAAATCTCCGACACTCTGGGTTACGTGTATTTGAAGAAGAACCGGAACGCCGAAGCCCTGCAGATTTTCAAACAAGTGGTTCAGGAGAGTCCCAAAAATTCGACCTTCCGTTTGCATCTCGCAATGGCTCTCCTCAAAGAAGGGGACAAGCAAGCTGCCCGCACCGAGGCGCAAAGAGCGCTCGAGAGCTCTACGGCTCCCGAGCAGCAAAATAAGATTCGTTCGTTCGTAAACCAGATTGGTTAAGCGCGAGTGTTGAAAACAGCGGCGGCTACTTCGGTCGAGAAGTATCCGTCCGTTTCATACCTGGCGCCGTTTGTTGCGTTTCTTCTTTTCCTGGCGGTGTCCGGACGCCACTTCATCAACCCATACTGGGAAGCTCCCCTCTGGGTGCTCGCTCTGGCGGTCATCTGCTTTTGGGCTTGGCCGCGGGAACTCTCGCCGCGGCCGGTCCGGCCTCTGGCCAGCCTCGCGGTGGGAATCCTGGTATTCGCGATCTGGATCGCGCCTGACTTGCTGATTCCTGGTTACCGGAACGCGCCTGCGTTTTCGAACGCCATCACCGGAAAACTTCACTCATCGCTGCAGCCCGCTGAATTGCAGAGTCAATGGATTCTTTTCTGGAGAACCCTGCGGGCCATCGCGATCGTTCCCATTGTGGAAGAGCTGTTCTGGCGCGCTTGGCTGATGCGCTGGCTGATCAATTCGGATTTTCAGAAAGTTCGCCTGGGGACATACGCTCCGCTTGCGTTCTGGGCGACGGCAATCTTGTTTGCTTCGGAACACGGGCCATATTGGGATGTCGGCCTGATCACCGGGATCATCTACAATCTCTGGATGATTCGCACTCGATCCGTCGCCGATTGCATTTTGATGCACGCGGTGACGAACGCCCTTCTTAGCGGATACGTTATCGCCGCTTCTCAGTGGCAGTACTGGCAATAGGCTCTATTACCGTTGTAATCAGCACAAGACGACCGGCGGTTGGCGGGAATGGGAGAATAACAGCCAATCGATCTATGCCCTGTGTCTTCGCCCTGCTGGCCGTAGCCTTTCCTCGAGTCGCCGTCATCCTGCTGTGGCTGTTTACAGGATTTTTCAACGGTATCTACCAGACGGTGATCATCCCCCTTCTGGGCTTTATCTTTCTCCCTCTAACCTTCATCGTGTACACCTATCTGCAGCGGATCAATCCAGGAGGCATCACAACGCAGGGACTGGTCTTCATCTTCGTTGCCGTGGTGCTTGATCTTGGGTTGCTGGGCGGCGGCAGTGTAAACCGGCGCCGGAGACGGTAAAACTCGCAAGGTCAATTTGGAACAGCCACTGAGATCCAGCAAACGGTTTTGCTACTAGGTTGACGTGGCATTATTCCGAACCTTCAGTGCTGCCATCCAGGGCATTGAGGCGCATACCGTTGACGTCGAAGTGGACATGTACCCATCTGGTACAAACCGTGACTTCGTTACGGTCGGTATGCCGGACGCGGCCGTCAAGGAAAGCCGCGAACGCATCAAATCCGCTCTCCTGAATTCGGGCTTCGGATATCCGAGTAAATCCGTTACCATCAACCTCGCTCCTGCTAACGTTCGTAAGGAGGGCGCGGGCTTCGACCTTCCCATGGCAATCGCCATTCTGGGCGCCATGGGCGTGGTTAAGGGCGCGGGCGATTATCTGATGGCGGGAGAACTCTCCTTAGACGGTAGCCTGAGGCCGGTCCGTGGCGCCTTGTCTATTGCGGTTTGTGCAACCCGGCGCGGCATACTAAACCTGATTGTTCCGGTCGAGAACGCGCCCGAGGCGGCAGTCGCGGAAGGCATTCGTGTCTTCGGACTTCGTCATCTCGCCGAGGTCGTTCAGTTCCTGAACCAGCCCGAGAGCGTTGCGCCAACCCCGGCCAACTTACCCGAAAGCGGGATTGAAGCAACGGATGTTCCGGATTTCCGCGACGTTCGCGGACAAACAATGGCGAAACGCGCGCTCGAGGTTGCCGCGGCAGGCAATCACAACCTGCTCATGATCGGCCCGCCCGGTTCCGGCAAAACGATGCTCGCCAAGCGCTTCGCCGGCATCCTGCCCAAGCTGACCTTTCGGGAGGCGCTCGAAGCGACTCAGATCCATGGCGTCGCCGGCGTCTTGCCGCCCGGAATCGGTGTCCTGCGAAGCCGGCCTTTCCGGGCTCCGCACCATACGATATCCGATGCTGGTCTGATCGGAGGCGGCAGCGGCAGTCCGCGGCCTGGCGAAGTCAGCCTCTCGCATCAAGGCGTCCTGTTTCTGGATGAGTTGCCGGAGTTTCCCCGGGGCGTGCTGGAACAACTACGCCAGCCTCTTGAGGAAGGCTCTGTGACCCTCGCGAGAAGCAACGGAACGCTGACCTTTCCAGCGCGCCTGATGCTCGTCGCCGCAATGAACCCTTGTCCGTGTGGCTTCTACGGTGATGCCACGCGCGAGTGTCGCTGTACACCAGGCATTATCCAGCGCTATCTCGCCAAGGTGAGCGGTCCGCTCCTCGATCGCATCGATATGCACATCGAAGTGCCCGCGGTTCCGTACAAAGAGCTCAGGAGCAAGACGGACGGAGTTCCCTCTTCTGAAATCCGCCAACGAGTGGAACAGGCAAGAGATACCCAGCGAAAACGGGGGTTCTACAATTCAGAAATCCCGCACGCGCAACTTCGAACCCTATGCGCACTTGACGAGAGTGGAGAACGGACGCTCGAAATGGCCGTTCGCCGAATGAACCTATCCGCACGGGCGCATGACCGAATCTTACGCGTGGCAAGGACTGTGGCGGATCTCGCCCTAGCCGAGTGTGTGGCCGCAAAACACGTTGCTGAAGCTGTTCAGTTCCGCAATCTGGACCGCAACTACTGGAATTAGTTCGTCATTAGGTTCGAGAGAGCATCCGATTGCCGCAGAGCTTGCGTTTGCGTGTAATGTCCCGATTTCGCTCTTTGCATACCAAGTCTTCGTTGCGGTTCCGCAGGTGCGGTTCATCTTCGGCTTTCACTGACGTATTCGTTTGTGAAGGTTCGACTCACGTCTAATTGCGCAAAAGATGCGCTCCTTGTTCGTAAAGAGAGCATGCGCTTCTCGGCTTCTGCCGCTTCCCTAGGCATGATCCCATCCCTGGACAGCGCATCAACAAGATGGGTGATAGATTGCTCATATCCGGCACGGTCTTCAGTCCGAAAGGCCGCAGGCATCCTCTCCGCGATTTCGTGAGCGGTGTGGTCACGACACCAGCGTAGAGCACGTTTCACCGCACTCGCTATACCGCGAGCCAACGTCGGGTTTGCTTGCAGCCAACTCGCAGTCGATATGAGTGCGGTCCCGGGATAAACCTCGGTTCCGAAGTTCTGCTTCAGACCAGCACGGGTCATAAGATCAGCAAGGACTGTAACATCAGGATGGCGCTTGCGCAACATGATCAATCCCGGCTCACCCAAGATAGCCGCACCAACTTTACCGGTCTCCAATGCGGAGAAACGAGCCGCAGTGCTCGGTGTCCCGATCACACTTATGTCGTCGCCCGATAATCCGTTCATGATAAGCAGATGTTCAACATACAAGTGCACTGGCGAACCGGGCGCAGTGACGGCAACCGTTGAGCCCCTTAAATCCTGGATGCGGCGAATATGTGCCCGAGGTGAGGCCACTAGGAGAACAGCGGGGCTTTGCAGCATGAGGACAAACGCTTTGAGATCACGTCCTTGGGCAGCTAAGAGGAGGGTCTGATCGTGGAATGAAGAAACGACGTCTGTGCTCCCGGCCAGCAACGATTCGAGCGCCTTCGAGCCGCCCGACATGTCACTCATAGTGACTTCCAGACCCTCGTCAGCAAAGAACCCAAGCTCTTGCGCCAAGACTAACGGAAGTTGAACAAGCGATGTATACGCGGGAACTGCCATCCTTACGTTCGCATGCTTTGGACCCGCCGATCTCACCCGACAACTTGGCGCAAGGAGCAGTACACTCATGATGGCAACCGTCTGCAATGGAAGGCGATGCAGGCTTCGAAGCTCAGTGGAACTCAAATGTCCTCCTCGCGATTCGGGAATTATATAACTTCCATCACGGTGACACGGATCTAATTAAGCGACTCTCTGATACAGTTCCTTCATTCGTCAAGGGTCTATTCTGCAGGATCAGTGAACCTCATGCTCAACTTACGGCATAGCTCGTCAATCCACCGGGCTCCAAGCCGCAGGAAATCAAAATCAACCGCCTGAAGTCATCCACGCGACGTCTTCGCGTTCGATCATTTCATTCCTAATCAACCTAGTAGGGATCGATCATTTGCGGGAGGAGCACGTTGGAAGATTTGAACCGGCAGCGAGCCATCCATCTCGAGC
>JBJMGJ010000051.1:0-7067 GCA_045807965.1 Bryobacteraceae bacterium
ACACTCTAACCAAAACCACAATCAACACAAATCTCCATAACGAAGACCGAAACTTTTCCTCCACACGCGATCGGGAGTTAATCAGAATCGACGAAGCACTGGACGCGATGGCTCAATTTGACAGCCGCAAAGCACGTGTCATTGAACTGCGTTTCTTCGGAGGCCTGAGTGTGGAAGAAGCAGCCGCGGTGCTTGAGATCTCTCCGCAAACCGTCATGCGCGACTGGAGGTTAGCCAAAGCGTGGCTTACCCGCGAACTTACTAAGCACGCCTGAACGGAGAAGTGACAGTCGTGAGAACCATTCCGTTCGCCGCCGCATTGCCCGCGGGACCGTTTGTCTCGTATCCCTGCACCGGCATGATCAAAACCAAAAGAAGCTCGGCAAGAGGCGCTTTTGAGGGCGCTATATAGAAAGCAAACGGGTACATATCCCATTTCGCGTTAGCTCCGCCGTAAGGGCGCAGGATTTAGTTTCCGAGTTGTCAGCGAGTGGTCGGGTTCCCGGAAACTGAGTTCATTTTGTTCTACGCAACTTCAGGACACGACCCTGAATATCGCTCACGTTCTGGGGTACCACGATCAAATCGTATGGTCCACGATTTCCATGAGTTCGGGGCAAGCCCCCGGGGGCATACTTCCCGCGCTTCGAGACGCCGCCCCCAGCGATGGACGAGATAAATCGGTTCTGAGTTCCAGAGGCTTGCGCGCAACGTATTGGTACCAGCAATCTCTAGGCTTCGACGCGCGGAACTTCGGGCGTAGTGCGTATCATTACGCCAGTTCGTTCGCGCTCGTCGATTCTGCCGATATGGTGGTTAGCTCCCGACGCGAAATCAATTCCGCATGCCGAAACCCGTACGTCTTGCGCTATGCCTTGCGACCCTCACCTGTTTCGCAGTAACAGGGCGTGGCGCCACGTCCGTGATGTTCGTCCCAGGACAATTCAGCAGCGTCTTCTTCACTGAGCAGTCTTCGACACAAATTGCCGCAGATGCACAGGGGAACGTCTACGTACCCGATTCGTACGTGGATACTGTCTACCGATACAGCTTAAATCCAAGTCAGAAAGTAATTTTCGCCGGCACGCCCTACCGGTCCTGGGGCGGGCCAGCGGATGGAGGGCCAGCCACTAGTGCCGTCCTCGACTCTCCGTCTGCCATCACGATCGACAGACAGGGTAATTCCTTCATAGCGGACTCATGGCATAACACGATTCGTCGAGTGGATGCGGCTACCGGCATTATCAGCACGGTAGCTTCTCTAAACCAGCCCAACTCACTGGCTGCCGATTCAGCCGGCAACATATATGCGACAAGCGCTTCCCAGCGGAACGTTGTTTATAGAATTAGCGCCGGTTCAGGGACTGTGAGCGTACTCGCCGGAACCGGGATTTCGGGATACACGGGCGATGGGGGCCTGGCTTCACAGGCCACACTGAATGTCGCTTTCGGTTTGGTGATGGATGTACAAGGCAACAGCCTCTATGTTGCCGACCTACTCAACGACGTCATCCGGAAGATAGATTTAACCTCTAACATCATCACGACGGTTGCCGGCACAGGAACAGCCGGCTACTCGGGCGACGGAGGCCCGGCAACGTCGGCCAAGCTGAATAATCCGGATCAGATCGCATTGGATGCCGCGGGCGACCTCTATATTTCGGATGGTGGGAACAATGTTATACGCCGCGTGAGTGCTTTCGACCATCGGATTACGACAATAGCCGGCGGCGGTTCGCTGTTCACCAATGGAAATGCGCTTGCCACTGGTTCGTCACTGGGGGTCGACCTTTTCCGGGGTGGTGGGTTGGCACTCGATGCAAACGGCAATCTCTGGATCAATGGCTTCTATGGAACACAACTGGTAACCGCGGCTGCCCAACCCGCCTTATTTGCCGCTACCCTCATCGGCCACTCGGCTCCGTCGCAATCGTATGCAATGACGAATATCTCGGGCTCGCTAATGAATATTAGCGGCGTGCAGATTTCGGGAACCAACCGAGACGACTTTACGCAAACGAACGATTGTCCGGCTCAGCTTCAACCCGGTGCGAGCTGTTCGATCGAGGTAAGCTTTACGCCCGTTGGTTCCGGAACACGTAGCGCCGTGGTCGAAGTCCTGGGCGACGGACCGGAGTCACCTCGCCAGATTCCAGTTAGTGGCGTAGCAACGGGGGTAGCCCCCATGCCCACCTTTGCGTTTACCGCAACACCAGTGAACGGATCGGTCACGAACGTCTTGACTCTGCCGGGGCCAACTTCCGGCGGTGCGAACGTGCTCGCGTTGCTTGCGTATGGAAATGATTACCATGTTTCCGAACTCACTTGCTCGGCCGGTACTTGCACCGTTTCCGTATCCTTCCAGCCCACAGCGCCTGGCGTCCGAAGAGACGCGCTTGAGCTGAAAGATGCAGATGGATCGCCCATCGCCACCCAATACCTGAGCGGAGTCGGCAACGGCGCACAACTAGTGTTTCGGCCCGGGGGCCAGTTTGGCAGTGCCGCGAACGAACAGGGAAATCCTTCAATCGACTATTTCATCTACGGCGCGACGATGGACCCGGCCGGCACAATCTACTTGTCAGATAGCGTCGCTAATGCGGTGTTTCGGTGGGATGGGCCAAATCATCGTCTTATCCCGGTAGCCGGTAACGGTGGGCAAGTATTTGGAGGCTACAGCGGCGATGGAGGACCAGGAACGAACGCCACCTTGCGGTCCCCTCTGGGTCTAGCGACTGACTCAGCGGGTAACTTGTATATCGCTGATTCTGGCAATCACGTCATTCGTCGTCTTGACCGTACGTCTGGAATCATCTCGACCTTCGCTGGAATCGGGATTGCCGGAAACACCGGCGAGAACGGTCTGGCAATACAAGCTGCATTTCAATCGCCGTCAGAACTGACGGTCGATGACTCAGGCAATGTCTTTATATCGGACAAAGCTGCAAATGTCATCCGGAGGGTGGACGCGCGCACCAGCAACATCTCCAGGATCGCCGGAACGGGAACCGCCGGGTATGCCGGAGATGGAGGAGCGGCCGTAAATGCCCAGCTGAACTATCCGCGAGATCTTGCCATCGGATCTGATGGGAACCTTTATTTCTCGGACTCGGGAAATAACGTCGTTCGAATGGTCAATCTCCTGACCGGAAACATCTCGACCGTCGCGGGTACGGGAACCAGAGGATCAAGCGGCGACGGGGGCCCGGCGATTTCGGCGCAGCTGGATGGTCCTACTGGTTTAGTTTTTGATCCAGCAGGAAGCCTTTACGTCTCCTCGGGAGACCTCGTCCGCGAAATTACGCCCACTCGAGACAGAATCTCGACACTGTCAACGCCCGTTTACGATCCGACGGGACCCTTGCTCATGGATACGAGTGGAAACCTGTACGTCATCTCATCCGGCGGTTTCATCGCATTCACCGGCACACCTGATCCGATCACGTTTCCAGACACACCGGTGGGCTCGTCTTCCGGAAGGAACCAGAGCCTCGTTCTCGAGAATGTCGGTTCGAGCCCAGTGGAGGGGAACTTCATCGCTTTGGGCGGCGACAGCCCTTCCGATTTCGCGCTATCAAGCTCCTGTGCTTCAGGCATCGCTCCGGGAGGTCGCTGTATCCTGACGGTCGGCTTTCAACCCCAAAACGGCGGGACGCGAACAGCGGTTATCTCAGCCTCGCCCGCACCCTCCATTTCTTTGAGGGGAAACGGAACCTTTGGTATCCCCGCCGTTTCCTCGATCCTCCTGTTTGGAAATGTCACAGTAGCCAACCCCAGAGGGCCCGTCCGTCTGATGCTTTCCAACCGAGGCGGGGCCGCGTTGACCATTTCAAGCGTCGCAATCATTGGTCCTAATGCAGGCGATTTCACTTTCACGAGCAATTGCCAGCAATCCCTGGCGTCCGGATTCTCTTGCACGTTGCAGGTCACGCTTACGGCATCGGCCGTAGGCCTACGCAGCGCTACGCTTGTCGTCAACACTTCAGGCCAGCCCTCCACAGTTCAGGTAGCGCTGAGCGGGACCGGAATGGAACAGCACGGAACTCTAAGCGCATCAGCATCGCGATTGAATTTCACGGTGTCAGCACCCGGTTCGCAGAGCGGACCACAGTCGATTTCGATTACGAATACGGGCAGTTTCGCGGTCAGATTTGTTACCGCGCCGGCGGTAGACAGTACCTCAGTTACAACCGTATCGAACACGTGCTTACAGGTGTCTGGTTTAGCGCCCGGCGCAAGTTGTACTCTTACTCTCCAAGCCACGGCCGACCGTGTGCCGGTCACTTCGTATATACGTAGCACGTATTCGAACGACGTGGAGAATGAGGTGGCGTTTTCGATTCCGGTGACGGCGGTAGCCACCCCCAGCGAAGCCTCTCTCCTGTTTGTGCCCATAACGCCTTGCCGCGTGACGGATACCCGAAACTCTGACGGACCCTTTGGCGGACCCATCATTCAGGGCAACACGACACGTGAAATCGTGATCCCGAGGGGCGGCTGTGGGATTCCGTCGATCGCTACGGCATACGCCTTGAACATCACTGCCGTGCCGGCCGGCGACCTCGGATTCCTGACCGTCTGGCCAAGCGGCCAACCGAAGCCATTGGTATCCCTGTTGAACTCCGAGAACGCACGCACGAAGGCGAATGCGGCCATCGTCCAGGCGGGAGCGGACGGCGGCATCAACGTGTTTGCGACGAACGATACTCATGTGGTGGTAGACGTGAACGGATACTTCATTCCGGTGGGTAGTGATTCAGGACTTGCTTTCTATCCATTGCCTCCATGCCGAGCCGCCGATACGCGGAATGAACCCAATGCGGTAGGACTTCGCACCATATTGGCTGGCATGACGCGCGATTTCCGTATGCTTGGGGGCACATGCAACATTCCAGGCACGGCTCAGGCGTATTCGTTGAATTTCACCGCTATACCCAAAACGACCCTGTCCTGGTTATCGGTTTGGCCATCCGGAATCCCTAAGCCGCTAGTCTCGACTCTGAACGCCACCACCGGCACCGTGGTTGCAAACGCCGCGATCGTTCCGGCGGGGAGGAACGGAAATATCTCGGCGTTTGTGACTGATGACACCGATCTCGTCATCGACATAAACGGGTATTTTGCCCCACCCGCGGACGGCGCCTTGTACCTGCACACGATGACGCCTTGCCGTGCACTCGATACCCGCAATTTGCCAGGTGGGAATCCGGTAAGCAGCACAATCGTGTTGGACCCGGGCAGCTCGAACTGCGGTGTCCAGGCGATTGCTCAAACGTACGTCGGCAATGTGACCGTCGTGCCGAGTGTGGGACTTACGTATCTCACTATCTGGCCCGATACGCAATTCCGGCCTATTGTCTCCACTTTGAACGCCTACGACGGCAGTGTAACTTCCAATATGGCGATTGTTCCCACCGTCAACGGCTCCATTGATCTGTTTGTGACAGATCCAACCCACGTGATCTTCGACCTTGCGGGGTATTTCGCTCCGTAGCTCAGTCAGAGTTAGATTTGGCCGGATAGTCAGCGGCCATGTTCCGGATCACCGCAATCGGGAACAACCAAATAGGGAACGGCAGGCCGCGCTTCGGTTCGATCATGAACCGCCACACTGCCAAGCCTTTTGTAAGCGTAGACCGAGAACCGTTTAGCGGAGCAGTGCGAAGTTGCGAAATGCTTTCGGGATGAATGTATCGACGTAGTTCGGTCCAAGCTTCTGATTCGAATCTTTGCTGTGTTGCTCGGTAGACTGAGATGCTGATATCAGTCGTTTCATGATCGCCTCTGCTATTCCGTTCTCTTGCGTGTGGCCGCGAAAGCCGGGTCGTGGCTGCAGCTTTCTTCGAGCGCACTATCCAGGTATGGGATATCAACTCTTCTCGTCGTGTCTCATAGTTCGATACCGTCTACAACTTTGGTGGCGAGATCGGACGACTTACGATCAGTCCTAACGGTGATCAATGCGTTTGTGCAGCGTGGTCCGGCGGAGGAAAGGTGGAGTTGTCTGCTATCCAGTTACGACGGGTCAAGTCGTTTGGCATCGCCCAGAACTGAAGCAGACCCAGCGCGTATCGTTTTCACCATCGGGAGCTTTCGTATGGTGGATGCCTGAAACTGGGTTGACGAAACGGCTGCACGCTATGAGTGGCGATCCCGAGCGCACGCTCAGCGGGGCGAAACACGTTTTCGAAGACCGATACTCGAACGCATTGTTCATTGCTCCCCGAAACAAAACCAAACCGTACCTGTTCGGAGAATCGAGCGAGCATCGAATTGAACGACGCAGTTTCGCTGTTGTTGACGTTGTTTTCGCAAGTGACTGTTTTTGTATAACGGAGGCGGGTGGCCCAATCAGATATTTCGATCGCGGCGATGGGCGTGAGCGTTGGTGTTACGACCCGCCATCGAAGAGCCACGTTGTGCAGCTCCATTTCGATGACAAACGCCATGCACTCTTCGGAGTTTTATACTACTTCAGCGATGGAATTCGCTCCCTGGTTCGCTTCGATCCAACACGCGGAACATGTACCTTCGTGTGTGACTTGCGCGATAGCTGGGCATCTTGCTTTTGTGACACTCTCGCCGTCTTAGTAACATCGAGCGGTTCTCTCGTTGACATCGCTGACGGACGAGAGGTCGGACATCTCGATTTCCCCAAGAAGGCATACTCCGATCCGAAGACAGCCTAGCCTGTTCCTCTCTATCCGGTTTTCTTGACGTCACTGAACTCGCATCTACGCTGGCTCTAACGCCCGAACGCCGATAGCGCAATAAGGCCGATCCCGGCTTTCAATTACCCACAAATCCAAGCCAAATTCAGCTCGAATTGTGAGGAGAGGGCGATAAAATGCCGCGAGGATGCCAAAACAAAAGTGGGTCGAATTGTTTCAGGCTATTCAGGCGGCCGAAGCGTCTTCCTCGGCCGATCGCGCAGTAGGGCTTCTCTGGGAAGATCTTGGGGGCTGCCAGTTTCGGGATGCCAGGCTGGGCCGGCGGTTTCAGAAGCTCGTGCTACAACTCGAGACTCGGCTCGGGCAGTCGATTCCACTTGCTTGCCAGGATTGGAC
>JBJMGJ010000052.1:0-13141 GCA_045807965.1 Bryobacteraceae bacterium
CGAATAATGGAGATCAGCAGGGCGAAAGACCGAATCACGACATCCTGGACGGCAAACACACTCGCGGGCAGGATGAACACCTTCAGATCAACGAAGACACGATCTGGCAGGGGGCGCGCACGGATAAGCTCAACCCGAAAGCTCACGAGGGATTCCTAAAGGTTCGGTCTCTGTTACTCGAGTCGAAAGGTGTCGATGGCGCAAAGATCTCAGAGGCAGAGCGGATTGCCGCCGAGACAATGCTCTCGACTCCTCGAGGAATGCCCGGGTATGTGACGCTGGGTGATCTGTACCTTCGCTCCGGCAACGACGGAGAAGCAACGGACTATCGGCGAGAACTCGATCTGACAACCGGGATCGCCTCCGTCACTTACACTCTGGGGGACGCGCACTACAGGCGCGAAGCATTTGCCTCTGCGCCCGATCACGTTATGGTTTTGCATCTCACGGCAGACAAGCCGGACAGCCTTACGTTTGCGGTCACGATGGATCGGCCCTCCGATTTCGATGTCCGCACATTGAGTGATCGGGATCTAGCGCTCACCCAGGGACCGGAGCACAAAGATCAGATCAAATTCCAGGGGCAGGTGAGAATCCTCCTGCAAGGCGGTAATGTTCACCGAACTGATACAGCACTAAACGTATCGGGAGCGAACGAAGCCACGCTTTTGATTGCGGCAGCTTCGAATTTTCGAGGTGACGACCCCGCGAAGCAAGCTGGGGCGACCCTGGATGCAGCGTCCAAAAAGACCTTCAATGAACTGCGTGCTGCCGCGATCGCGGACCAACGGAAACTGATGGAGCGAGTTAGTTTCCGGCTAGGCGAACCCGACCCCACTCTTGAGTCACTGCCGACCGATGAGCGGCTGCGACGCGTGTCGGCTGGCGCCCGCGATTTCGGATTACAGGCACTCTACTTCCAATATGGTCGTTACTTGCTGATCGGATCGAGCCGGGCTGGCGGAGTGCCGGCCAATCTGCAAGGTCTGTGGGCCGGCGGAATGAACAACCCCTGGGGCTCGAAGTGGACGATCAACGTTAACACCGAGATGAACTACTGGATTGCCGAGCCGGCCAATCTTGGCGAAATCCACATGCCCTTATTTGATCTCATCGACATGGTGAGACATCCAGGGACGGGAACGGGCGTCGAGGTGGCGGCCAAATACTACGGCGCCCGAGGCTTTGTGATTCACCACAACACTGATATATGGGGCGATGCACATCCGATCGACATTATCGGGTCCGGCATCTGGCCCATGGGTGGCGCATGGTTGACCCTGCACGCGTGGGATCACTACGCATTCTCGGGCGACAGAATCTTTCTGCGCGACCGCGCATGGCCGTTGCTGCACGACACCTCACTGTTTTTTCTCGATTACCTAGTCGATGATGGGGAAGGTCATCTAGTCACAGGCCCGTCACTGTCTCCGGAAAACGCCTACAAGCTCGGTGACGGAACGCGGCACTCCCTCAGCATGGGTCCGACAATGGACATTGAGATCGTTCGGGAGTTATTCCAGCGAACGCTCGAGGCGGGCGAGATCCTGAACAGAGACGCCGCATTCCGCGCTCAAGTGACGACGGCGATGAAGAAGTTGCCGCGTTTCGAGGTAGGCAAAGCCGGCAATCTGCAGGAATGGCAGCAGGATTATCAAGATGCAATGCCGGGCCACCGCCACATCTCTCACTTGTGGGCGCTATTTCCCGGTACCCAAATCTCACTGCGGCATACGCCTGAGTTAGCCAAGGCAGCGCGAACCACTCTTGAGCGACGCTTAGCTGACGGCGGGGGCCAGACTGGTTGGTCGCGTGCGTGGGTGGTGAACTATTGGACACACCTCCACGAAGGGGATCAGGCGTATGAAAGTATGTCGGTCTTGTTCCGGCAATCCACGTTCCCAAACCTGATGGACACCCATCCTCCGGGTGTATTCCAAATTGACGGCAATCTGGGTGGGGCTAATGGGATGTTGGAGGCGCTCGTTCAATCACGCTGGTATCCCGATCACTGCGAAGTGGACCTCCTCCCAGCGATTCCGATCGTGTGGAAGGACGGCTCGGTCTCTGGAATTCGCGTGCGGGGCGGTTCTGAACTTGATCTTCAATGGAGTGCCGGAAAGGCCCGGCTGGCGCGATGGCGAGCTTCTCAGGACGGCGTCTTCCAGATTTACCTGCCACCAGCGCAGCACCTCCGGCGCCTGACCGCGGATGGGAAACAGCAACGCTTACCGGATGAAACCGAAGGTTCAGTGCGCATGAGCGTTCGGAAGGGAATGAGTTACGAGCTTAACCTCGAGTGATGAGTCGTGGTCGTACTAAACTCATCAAGACAATGATGCGTGAACGCAGTGCGCGACTGACCAATCGATTTCGCCTGGTGCCAGGACTCATTCTGCTGAGTAGCATGGGATGGCTGAATGCCGCGGATTTGAGAGTAGACGTGGCGGGGCCCGGCAAGAAAGTCAACCCGCAACTCTTTGGAATGTTCCTCGAAGAGATCAACCATGCCGGAGATGGTGGACTCTACGCCGAACTGATTCGCAACGGGTCGTTCACCGAGTCCTCAACTCTTGACGGTTGGTCTACTGTGCGCGACGGATCCGCCACGGTCAACGTGTTCTTTGATACTGGACTGCCTCTGAACTCGGTGAAGCCGCGCAGTCTCAGGGTAGAAATTGGTCAGGCTTCAGGACAAAAGGCGGGCATCGCAAATGAGGGCTACTGGGGCATAGCCGTCCACCAGGGAGCCTCGTACAAATTCTCCGCTTATGCGCGGGGAACAACGAATTTTACGGGTCCGCTGACGGTTGCTCTCGAAGGCAACGATGGCACTGTATATGGCCAGGCTCAGATCGACGGCCTGAAACCAGCCTGGAATCGCTTCTCGGTATCGTTGGCATCGAGCGGGACCGACCCCGCCGCTCACTTGACCATTACTTCCGCCGGCAGCGGCACCTTCTGGCTGAACATGGTTTCGCTGCGTTCCGGAGAAGATCCTTTCCGGGCGGATCTGCTGGAGAAGCTGAAGGATTTGAAGCCGGGATTTCTACGCTTTCCCGGCGGCACATACGTACAGGGCAACGACCGCGCGTCTGCGTGGAGGTGGAAGAACACGATCGGCCCGCTCGAAATGCGCCCAGGCCATCGGGATGCCCCGTGGTCGTACTGGTCAACAGACAGCATGGGGTATCACGAATATCTGTTGCTGTGCGAGCGGCTCGGAGCGATCCCGATGTTTGTCGCGTATGCCGGTATGACATGGACTCCCAATAGCGGAGGTGCCTTCCCGGTTCTGAAGCAGCATAAGATTCCTGTGAGTGACTACCCAATGGACGAGATGGGACCGATCGTCCAGGACGCGCTCGACGCAATCGAATATGCCAACGGACCCGTAACGAGCACCTGGGGCGCTCTGCGAGCCAAGGCGGGCCACCCTGCGCCGTTCGGACTCCGCTACATCGAGATCGGTAACGAAGACGGCAACAACGCCCTTTACCCGGAACGCTACATGCTTTTTTATAAGGCGATCAAAGCGCGCTTTCCCGAGGTTCAGGTGATTGCGAATGCTCGTCGGGTTGCCGGCGAGCCTCTGCCAATGGACCTTCTCGACGAGCATACCTACGGCCGGCCGTTGGCGGCGATGGACATGGGCAAGCGTCTCGATAGCCGTGATCGGAAAGGCACTAAGAGTGTGTTGGCGGAGTATGCGGTCCAAACAGCATCGGGCTTCGGGAACATGCGCGAAGCGTTGGCCGAAGCAGTTATGTTGAGCGGTATTGAACGGAACTCCGACGTCATGCCGTTAGCCTCATTCGCACCCCTGTTGGCCAATGTCCACGCGATTAATTGGAGACCCAATCTCATTTACTTCGATTCCGCCTCGTCGTATGGCACGCCGTCGTATTACGTACAGAAGATGTTCGCCGACTCCCGCCTTGATCAGACCCTTCCTGTTCAGGTGAATGCCCCGGAAATGAAAGTGAACATGGAAGGGGATGTGAATCCCGAGGGGTTCGGCGCGCAAGCCGAATTTCAGGACGCGAAGGTCACCGGCAGCGGAGCGGATTATACGTATTCACTACGGGCACGAAAGACCAGCGGAGACGGAGGATTCATGATTCGCTTCGCCAGCAACGATAATGGTGGATCGTATTTGGCCTGGTTTTTGGGCGTCAAGCATCGCAACGCAACTCTTGAGGTCTGGGGCGGAGGCGGTCCCACGGACGTGCCCATGCATGCGTTGGAATCGTCCTTCTCGGGTCCGTTGGGACCTGCCGTGCCCGGTTCAATCGAGACGGGCGCTTGGTACAACATCAAGATTCACGTTGAGGGCCGGCGCGTGCACTGCTACCTCGACGACAAGGAGATTCACGATGTCGAAGTCCCCGAGAGTCTTGGAGCGTCCGTGCATGGCTCGGCAGGCCGTACGCCCGGCGGCGAAATTGTCGTGAGGCTAATGAACGCTTCACCCGTGAAGCAAAAGGTCTCGGTAGAACTTGCGGGATCCAATGCGCCTCGTTACTCGGCCACTGTGACCGACTTGGCGTCCAAGAATCTGGATGAGGAGAATTCAGTGGCGGAACCCACTCGCATCTCTCCGCGAGAACATAAGCTTGGTGATCTAGGCGCTCGATTTGAATACGAGCTGGAAGGCAATTCCTTCACTGTCGTGAAACTAACCGCAAATTCGCCTGGGGTGGTGCGCTAATGTTAACTTCGCAGTTTTCACCGGTAGGAAAGCAAATTTTGAACAGCCGTTTGGTCGCACTCTCGACGACGTTCGTGGCCGGAATGTTGACGCTGCAGGCACAATCGCCGGCAACGCTGAATGTCAATCTGAAGCAACCGAAGGCTGTTGTCAGCCCGACGCTATACGGCCTCATGACGGAAGAGATCAACTACTCATACGATGGGGGGCTATACGCGGAGTTGATCCGGAATCGTACTTTCCGATCTGACTGGTCGGGTATTCTCAACTGGTATCTGATTGAAAAGGGCTCGTCGTCCGCAATGGTGGCGTCCGAGACGAAAGACGGCCCTTCCGCGGCACTCACAACCAGCGCGAAACTCGAAGTGACCAGAGCCGATGCGAATAGCCCGGCAGGTCTTCTGAATGAGGGCTATTGGGGAATGGCTGTGCGTCCCAATAGCCGCTACAAAGGATCGTTCTTTGCAAAGAGCAATTCCGAAGCCGCCCTGCCGGTGAGTGTCGCTCTTGTGGCGGATCAATCCGGGCAGGTTCTGGCGAAAACCTCTGTGCCCGTCACCGGTACTGCCTGGAAGGAGTACAAGTTCGAGATGCAATCCGGAACCGCGGCGCCATCATCCGAGAACCACCTCGAACTGACCCTTGATCGGCCCGCGACTTTGTGGCTCCAACTGGTTTCGCTATTCCCGCCCACATATCACGACCGGCCGAATGGCAACAGGATCGACATCATGGAGAAGCTGGCCACGATGCGTCCGTCCTTCCTTCGTCTCCCGGGAGGGAATTACCTGGAAGGCGACCGCGTTGAGAACCGCTTTGACTGGAAGAAGATGATCGGGCCGTTAGTAGATCGGCCGACCCACCCAACGACGTGGCGCTATCATTCGACGGATGGAATGGGCTTGCTGGAGTTTCTTGAGTGGTGCGAGGATCTCCACATGGATCCTGTACTGGCGGTTTACGCCGGATACTCGCTAAGCGGACAGGTGATCAGATCGGGACCTGAGCTTGAGCCTTACGTCCAGGAGGCCTTGGAGGAGCTTGAGTACGTGACGGGGAGCACCGACACGAAATGGGGCGCCGTACGCGCTCGGCAAGGGCATCCCGCTCCGTTCGCCTTGCATTACGTCGAAGTCGGGAACGAGGATCAGTTCGATCGAGCCAAGACCTATGACGGACGATTTGCACAATTCTTCAAAGCAATAAAAGCGAAGTACCCGAACTTACAAGTGATCGCAACCATTCCGGTGAACGGCGTTGTACCCGACGTCATCGACGATCACTACTACAAGCGTGAGCAGGGGATGTTCGAAGAAGCAAAACACTACGATCAGACCGATCGCAAAGGGCCGAAGATCTTCGTGGGCGAATGGGCAACCAGGGAAGGCGGCCCGACTCCAAACATGGGCGCGGCACTCGGAGATGCTGCCTTCATGACGGGTTTGGAGCGGAATAGCGATGTCGTCGTAATGGCCTCGTACGCACCTTTGTTCGTCAATGTGAACCCGGGGGGAATGCAATGGTCTTCAGACTTGATCGGCTACGATGCGCTGACCAGCTACGGTTCACCCAGCTACTACGCGCAAGTTATGTTTGCTTCCTGCCTGGGCGATCACACTTCGAATTCATCGCTGGCCGGAGCCGGGGACAAATTCTTCTACTCTGCCACGAGTTCTGCTAATCCAGGCAAAGCGTGCCTGAAACTTGTCAACGCGGCGTCGGCTGCGCAGCCGGTTACTATCACGCTGAACGGACTTGGAAACGGACCTCACGAAGCGCGCATTCAAACACTCAAAGGCAACACTATCTGGGCCACGAACACCATCAACGATCCGAAGCGCATTGTTCCGGCTCAATCGACCGCAACATTGAATGGCGAACGCCTGGAACACGTCCTGCCGCCTTATTCGATCCAGGTATTGGAAGTCGAACTGAAGTGAGCTCCCCCGGACGGGTTCAGCTCACCTGGGAACGCCGCACGTCTGCCGGAACGTCGCAATACTATGTCACCGGTACAACGATGCGCACCATGGGGGGTAGCGATTCTGCATTCGGTGATCTGGTGAATTGCAAGAGTATCGGCTACGGCTGTGATCGGGTCAACCGGGAACGGATTTCCGGCTTGAAGACAGTAAAGAAATCTACGGCCACGGGATCTGGACCGAGCTTCCGAATCACAATGCAACTTTTACATCTTGGCGGATGTAAACCGCTTTGGCCTGCAAGTATCTCGCGCAAAGAATCCGGGAGGTCCCTGGACGCACAGTGCGGGCGCTCCAAGCCTGCCAGACGGCACGTTCCTGTCCGTCGACAAGGACCGGAAAACAAACCAGGTCACGCTCCGCCGCGCGGCAAGCCCGCAACGGCGGAGACGTTTCAGTGGCAGGACCCGCAGAGAGGGCACATCATATTTGTTTCCCTCGCAACCTGGTCAACCAGCGCGAGCCGAGGTAAACGAGAGAGCTGTGCGCTTTATTGGCAGTCTTGGCCCGAGCAGAGATTCTTGTTGAAGAATGGCATCACGTGGTTCTGGAATCTGTCAGCGACCGCGCTGGTATGCGTGCCCGAATAAATCTCAAATGTGTTCGCAATACCGTACGTATCCAGAATGTCGTGTAGCTTTGCCGCTCCGACGCGCAATCCATCCTGGTCGCCAACGTCGATGGCGATGCCGCGATACTGGCGCAAGTTGCGGATGTACTGATCGATAAAGGCGAGGGGCGAATTTGCGGTCCACTTGGCGATGACATCTTGCTGCACCACGCCATCCTTTGTCGGCAGATCAAGATACAGCGGAGGATTTTTGGGATCGGGCGACCACGCCGCAGCGGAAGCGAGTTGCGCGCGCAGGCCAAAGGGAAGCTTTGCCGAATCGGCCGGAGTCTTGACTTCTTCAAGCGCCTTATCGCTGTTGCCATTCGCGGGCCCAGCTCCTCGCGGGGCCAAGCAGCAGGGACTCATGATGTACACGCTTCCAAACACATCAGAGTGCTTCATTCCGATCCTGGTAGCGCCGTAACCACCCATCGAGTGACCTGCTAACCCGCGGCTAGTCCGTTTAGGGATTGTGCGGTAGTGCGCGTCGATGTAGCTGACGAGATCGTGTGCAACGAAGTTCTCGAAGTCCCCGGTGGTCACGGAGCTGGAGTACATGGACCCGTTATGTACCGTTTTCGAATCCGGTAGAACAACGATCATCTCCTGCGCTCCCTGAGCGAATCCGCCCTCGATCGTCTGTGGGACGTGGATCTCCTTGGTCCACTGCTCGGCTCCAATGGAGTAACCGTGGAGGGCGTAAACAACCGGATAACGACGGCTCTTCTGAGCGGCGTAGCTGGGTGGAAGATAGACGATGACGCTGCGATCGACGTCATCCCCTTCGAGATTTCCTTCCAACGCTTTTCCGTGAACCTTGATGTTCTCTACCGTTACGGGCTTCGCCCCAGGGATCGGGTCCGGGACGATCGTCTTGACCTGGGCAAGACCTGTCGTCGCCAACCCTAAGCAAGCGAGAATTGCGCTCAGGGTTTTCGTCGCGCGTTTGCTATCCATCGTTCGTATCTGCTCTTCACTTTTTCTCACGGCGGTTCAGGATTTCATCGATCTGTTCCTTGCCCACCGGCAGTTTTTCTCTGTTCTCTCGCAGCCAGGACGTGAAATCCGCTTCGATGGGAGCTGACCACGCGGCGTCGATCTGTCCTGCCGTGTACTTGCCCTCGCGCAGCCGCTGATGGCCGAAGGCGTCCCGGAGATGCGTGATCTCCGCCACCTGGACCACTTTCTCGGCCAACTGAGCCGGAATGAACACAACACCGCCATTTCGGCCCAGCACGACGTCACCAGGCATGACGGTTGCCTTCCCGATGCGAATCGGTGTGTTGATCCCGATCATGGTGGAATTCAGCCGCGCGCCGGTCCCAAGCATGCCGAAGTGATGGGAAGGATCATAGAAACGAACGAAAGAGGTGAAGTCCTCAAGCTCGTTCAGACCGTTGATGTCACGCACTGCGCCGTCATAAACAATTCCGTTGTGCGTGCGCGCGTAGATGGCGTTGCCCACGTTATCACCGATGGAGGGGCCATCCTGCTTAAGCCCGAAGTGGTCGCACACATAAACGTCGCCGGGCTGCAGCATGTCCACCGGCCAGGCATTCGTGCCGCCAACCCGTCCGTCCTGCTTACCTTGCTGCTCGATCACCTTTTCAATATCCGGACGCCCGGGCAGCCACTGCGCCGTGAGCGCACGTCCCACGAGCACTTTGTCCGGGTGAATGCTCAACCAGCCGTCCTCGTACTCGTGATTAAAACCGGCCGTACGCAATTCAGCCCAAGCCTCTTCCAGCGTGACGGACTTCATGCGCTGCAGAACTCCATCCGGAACCTTTGGCCGGCCGTCCGGAAATCGCTCGCCTTTCCAGTCGGGCGTGTACTTTATCAGCAGATCCCGAGTAAAAATTCCGGGTTGCGCAAAGGCCGAGGCGGCGCACAGAGCCGCGGCAAAGATACCGGTTAATCGCAATCGCATGTTCATCCTCTCTTGGTCGGCTCGAACCAGGGTGTGCCGGGTACCTGTGCCTTGCGCGCCGTCTCGTCGTTCATCTCCACACCGAGTCCGGGTCGGTCAGGTAAGGGGATAAAGCCTTTCTGAATGATGTTGCCTTCCTTTACCCAATTCCGCCAAAGATCTGGCGAATCGATCCAGTGCCACTCCTGGGCAAGGAAATTCGGGATGACGGCGCATACGTGCGCGCTCGCCATCATGCCGATGGGCGATGTGACAGCATGCGGTGCGACGGGTACATAGTACGCGTGCGCCATATCGGCGATCTTGCGCGATTCCAGCACGCCTCCGCATTTCTGGAAATCCGGCATGATGATATCCGCGGCGCGTTTTTCAAGCAGCTCGCGAAAGCCCCAGCGCATGTAGAGATTTTCTCCACAGCAGATTGGGGTGGTGGTGGATTCGCGGATGTCACGCATCGCGTCGATGTTCTCAGCCGGGACCGGTTCCTCGAGCCACATCAATTTGAATGGCTCCAGTTCCTTTGCCACTCGCTTACCGGTGGGAGCATCGTAGCGCGCGTGCATATCCACCGCGAGATCGAAAGTCTTCCCATATTGCTCGCGCGTAAACGCGACCTTCGCGACCATGTGCTCGACCTCGCCGTTGGATGCCGTCCAATTCACCCGATCGATTCGCGCGGGGTCGCGCGCATCGTCGATGTCGATCTTAGCGGCCGTAAAGCCCATCTCCCGGATCTCGTGGATTCGTGCTTTAGACTGCTCGTCGCCCGGGATCATCTCCCGCTCGCCCGAATCGCAGTACACGCGGACGCGGTCGCGGACTTTGCCCCCAAGCAACTGATAGACCGGCACGCCCAGGGCCTTGCCCGCAATGTCCCAAAGCGCGGTCTCGACACCGGTTAAAGCTGTGACATACTGTCCCGCTTGTGCGCCGGCAAAGACGCCTGCCGTGCGGATCCTTTCCCAAGCGGCTTCAATGTTCAGCGGATCCTGGCCGATCAGCATCCGCGCGAAGGAATTGATGATGGGAACGTTCCCCGACGAGGCATCCGTGGATTCACCCTGGCCAATGATTCCGCCGTCCGTGTAAACGCGAACGTGAACCTGGTACCCGTGTACGCGCACCTCGGCGGTTCGGATATCGGTGATCTTCAATTTGGGTCGGTTGTGTGGAGTCGAAGCTTCTTGTACGGCGGCCGACAAGGATCGAACTCCCCCCATACCCGCTATCGAGAGCAGTCCACCCTTAAACAGAGTTCTGCGATTCAGTTGTTGCATGATCAGGCCTTCCTTGGACGTGAACTCACGTCTAGCACTTCGAACTTCTAAATGTTAATACTGATGGGCGCAATTTTGAACCGCTTGGATACACCGTCCGAAAAAAAATGCGGAATGGTCACGGGTTCGGTGCAGCTTGATTCCGGCCAAGTGCCTGCTCTAACTCGTCTGGAGCCTCGCAGGCTATCTTTGATCCTCGGTGATCTCAATGCCATTCACACAAGCCATTCCGTGTACCGGGATGAAACTGAGAATGATCTTGCCCTGCGCGTTTGGTCGGATTCCAGAGAATGTTCGGTCAACAGGCCGGGCCTCGCCACCTGCTTCCTTGTATATATCGAAGTCCTTCAACAGCGTCACCCCATTACAGTACACATCGAAAACGCGACTGCCGAGCCCACCGATACCGGTATTGCGGCGTCCGTAGTGGCCTTCGGAGAATTTCAAAGTCACCTTGTAGCGGCCATCGGGCAGAGGCAAGGCGTAAGAAAAGTGTCCCCATCGCTCGCTGGCGTAAAACGACGCATCGGGTGGCATTGAATCGCTTTCCCGAACTGGATTCGTGCTGCGCACCAGCGCATTGCCGCCGAGGAAGTACCCATCCGGCATCCATTGACGTCCCTCGTCATCCCGCCAGGAGGACGGCCAACCTGCCCGAATTCGGAGCGGCTTAACTGCACCCGTACTGACCGGGACCAATTCAATGGCGCTTACGACAGCCATCCCTCTAATAGAAGTGAATTTCAAGTGAACAACCCCATCGTGCCCTGGCGACACATTCCGGAAAACGCGCTCGTCAGCAACGCCGGGACCGTCCGCATCCGCTACCACGTCGAAGAAGTCCAAAACCGTCTGACCATTAACGGCGACGCGGAACAGTCGCTGACCCTCACCGCTCGATTCCGCGCTGATAAAGTCGGTTAATCCCGTTTCAGCAAAATGAAGATGTAGTTCGTAAGAACCTGGGGATAGCGGTATGTCGTATTGAAAGTCACCCTGGCGCAGGTGTCGGTATACGTCTGGGTCCAAAGTTCGCGAGATTCTCTCCGAAGCACGAAAAAGCACAGATCCGCCGGAAAAGAACCTGTCTGGACCCCAGGCCCGCCCACTCCGGTCGACATACGAATTGCTCGAGCCCGTGAGGATGCGCACGGCTGCATCGTTTGAGGACGCGACGAAAGGCGATTCGGCCAGGCGCGCCGATTTCATCCGGTCAAATGCATGCGGGCCGGAGTAGCTCCTCCACAGGCCGAAGGCGATCGCGATGGCAGCTACGGCCGATGCCAGATACCAAACGAGGTGTTGTTTAGACGGACGTTGCCGCGGGGCCGGAGGCAGTAAGACGGGAGGCGGCTGTATGACGGGCGGCGCGGTCCACTTAAACTCGGCACTATAGGATCCCGGCGGCAAATCAATCCTGACTGGGTGGGCGGAACCATTCTCCGCCAGATAGTGTTGAGCCAGTTTCTTCCTCACTTCACTCGCTGTCACGCGAACGATCGTGTGCTGGCCGGTGTCGAAATCATGCGGAAGCTGGAAGAGGTCTACACCGATAGATCTCTCTTTGAGGGTGGCCTTCGGACCACGCAGCGTATGTTCAACGATATAGGTAAGGAACTCCCTGCAACGCTTGCTCGTACGGAAAGAGGCGCCTCCCAATACGTGCTCGAGTTCCTCGTGGACAGCCCTCTCACGAGACTCGGTGAGTTCTTCCTGTTCAGTCATTCCCCTGCTGTCCGCGAATCGTACCACAGGCTTTTTCTGTCCGTTTAACAAGGGGATTAACCGTTAACCGGAACGGGTGCAGCCACAATCGCGTGGACGCGAACGCCAGGTTTGTAAATGCACTTGCCGGCGGAACACGGTACGAAACCTAGCCGCGCAGGATTTCAAAGCGTTACCATCGGTGCCAAGGTGTGGAGTTTTATAAACTCTTGTACAGGCTGCGTGGGAACTGACCGGACGCGACTTATCGCGGCCGCGTCGCCCATAAGTTCGGGAGGTTAATAATGCAGATCAAACTCAGGGGCTTAATACTGTTTTCAGCCATGCTCGCTGGCGCGGGGGCGCTGCCTTCGTTCGGGCAAACATTCGGCCAAATTACGGGGCGCATCAGCGACCCCACGGGGGCGGCTATTCCCGCCGCACAGATCACGCTGACGAGCACTGCGACCAATGCGGTGCGAAATACCATTTCCACAGATTCGGGGGACTATACGTTCCCGGCGGTTGCGCCCGGTGGGTACAGCGTAAAAGTGGAAAAGACTGCCTTCAAGTCGGCGAGCAGTACCGACGTTCAAGTCCAGATTCAGCAAACGGTCCGCCTAGACTTCACGCTGCAAGTTGGCCAGGTGAGCGAATCGATTGAAGTCTCGGCGTCAGCTCAGATGCTGCAGGCCGAAAACGTCTCCCTGGGAACCGTCATCGAAAACAAACAGGTTACCGAGCTTCCCCTAAACGGGCGCAATTACCTGGGACTGGTGGCGCTGGCCTCCAACGCCAACACACTCTCGCCCGCTTCGGGACAAGCGGCTGGACGTCAGGGAGGAGACCGCTCAAGCCAATCCATCTCCGTCGGTGGAAACCGCATCATGTTCGATTACTACACCCTGGACGGTGTCACGAACA
>JBJMGJ010000053.1:0-8741 GCA_045807965.1 Bryobacteraceae bacterium
GGCATCGAATTCGGGACAACCACCGCCGGTACAGGTCCAAGCGTCCCACCCGTTTGGGCGATGAGGAAACGCGATCAGCTTTAGTTGGTCCGAACCCGCCGGCGCAGTAATCGGGACCGCGAACTCAATCGGCGAGTTGGATACCTGAACACCGTGCTCTTTCTCGTCTGGTCCCGGAAACAGCACCGAAAGTCGTCCGTCTTTGTTGATATCGAGCAGGAGAAGATACGCGGGCGATTCCGTGGCAATTCGAAACGTCGCCTTTTCATTGATTCGAAAGCTCGTGCGAAGCGCATCGTAACCTCTGGCGTGCTCCGGCTCGACGTCGAGCTTCACATTGAACTTCTGGCTGGCATTCGACCAATTACGAAGCCGCGATAGCATGTTGTAGGCGCGAATACGGGTGGTGAGTTTTTCGGTCTGACCGACGGGAATGGCTTCCATCAGCGCGCCTCCCTGATCATAGAGTCGCCACTGAGAAGCATCCGTTTGTACGAGCACGTCAAAGGTACCCGGCGCCATCTGGACGTCGGGCATGGCACGGAGTTTCGCTTCCAAATCCGAACCTGGTTTATCCAGCTTTACGCGAATCTTGCCTTGGGTTCCGATTTCCCGAGCGGAAGCACTCAAACCGTGAGATTCCGGTGCGCGAGCACCCAGCACCGGCTGATCGAGCGGAAACGAAGACGGTGCTAACAACTGCGGCTGCTGACGGGAGTACTTTTCCATTTCGCGCCGGGCGAAACGGAAAAGTTCATCGTAGGTGATTTTTCCGTCACGGTTCGTATCGGCGCGACCACTTAAGCCCAGCAGCAGACAATTTGTCAGCGCGCCATGCGGTTTGTCGTCGATCGTATGGGCCGTGCCTTGGCGTATCAATACGGAAGTGATGTCCACCGCGGTTTGGGTTTTGGCGGCCGCGGCCAGGGACACCACATTTGAATATGGGTACGGTTCGCTCGACGTGCTCGCTGGGGCTACGCCTTTCGCTTCGGGGCGAGGCGTAGAAGGACCGCTCTTCACCAAGTCGGTAAGCCGGACGGTTCTGGGCGTTGCCAAAGTCCACGGACCAATGGCCTTTGCTGAGTTTTCGGAGTAGCAGGAGTCGAGCACTACGAACGCCTGCGCCTGCGGTGGCACGCGCGAGAGGATGGGCCGCAGATCTCGACGGCCGATGAGCAACGTATCGGCGATAGAGTTCAGGCTATTCAGATCGAGGTCAGCCGGCAACAAGCCCCCGGAATCCGGCCCGATAACTGGGCTGATCTCGCGGCTATTCTCGTCAAAGGCGCTAGTACCGTGGCCGCTGAAATAGAAAAAAAGGTGGTCGCCTGGTTTGAGCCGGGCGACCATGCCGTCGAGTGCGGCAAGGATGCTGTGTTTTGTGGCCGAGCTGTTCAATAAGACAGTGATGTTTCTGTCGGTGTAGCCCTGCTTCAGAAGAGCCTCGTGCAAAGCTCGGATGTCTTCACTGGGGCCTTCGAGCGAGCGAATTCCGCTTTCGTACTCACCCACCCCGGCCAACACCGCATATCTTTCCGCGTAAGCGGGAGTCCAAATCCCGACTAAAAGGAAGAGGAAAAACGTTGCACGTCGCATGGCCTGGCGAGAAAACATTCCTAATGCGCGACGGCAGGAACTTTTGAAGTAAGGTCAAAGGATTCCCAGCGAAATCGCAGGATCTCATTCTGGTTATTTATGCTTGCCTGTGTCATAGATGCGGCGGCTCCTCCCGCTTCCGTCGTACGAGAAGCGCGACCTCTCGAGAAGAGACCAATGCCCCCGGACACCGAATCAAGCGTATTCTTCGCCTTGCCGGCTTTATCGCGCACGGCTTCGCCCTTGAGCTTTTCGCCCGGCAGAAGCATCAGCTTAACCTCTTCGGGGTTGCTGCAGGCAGACGATCCGGGACAGGGCGTTCCCATTCTTCCCTTAGCGGAGGTTACCGCTTCGCCTTGCATCTGGACAGCCAGCTCTACGACTTGGCCACTCGCGGTGCCTTTGAAGTGCCGGTAACCGGGCTCGAGATCATTGGTTGCGGTTTCAGTCAACTCAACAAACGGCGCCAAGGTCTTGTTATTCACGAGCGTCAGCTTGGGGCCTTGAGCGAACGCGTAGAAAGACTGCGCAATCCCCCCCTGTCTGATTATCTGCCACAGGATGGCCGTGTTCGAGTCGATTTGTTGGCTCGCCGCGGGTAGCGGGGCAATGTCCCCGCTCTTCGGAGGCGCGGCAGTCGCGATCAGAAAATCGCCATAGTGCTCACCGAGCGCGAACGGCCGCTGGACAAGATCCTGTTTCATGGCTCGGGAGACGACCGATGTCTCGACGTACTTCTCGAGGTCGTAGAATGTCACAAAACCGTCTTTTCCGGCCGCTTTCCCACGAAGGCCCTCGAGCAGGTAATACGTGAAGATGCCGTGCCCAAGCTCCCGGTCTTCGTAACTGAATCCACCCGGGCGGGTCGAGAGTAGGATTGTGGTGCCTTCCGATTCCTGTAACTGCGCGAAGCTCCTGGCGCCATCCGCGCCCTTTGCGTTCGGGTCGTTACGGCAGGCGTCGATCAGTATGACTTTCCGTCGGGCACCGCTCTCACTCATCAGCTTTTCAACTTCGTTGAGCGGCAATGCTTCCTGCACTAAGCGATCGCGCGTCACGCCGAGAGTTGCGAGATAGTTGCGATCCTGGCCGCTCGGGTCTTTCATTTGGAAGCCGTGACCGCTGAACGCAAATAAGAAGGTGGATTGCGGCTTCCCATCAAGAAGCTGCCGCGCTGACGCGAGGGCATTGCGAATGGATTCGGACGTTGCTTCACCAGGCGAGATCAGCCTGGTGACATAGCCCTGACGCTCTAATTCTCCCTTCAGCTCAAGAGTATCGGCAACGGTGAATCGAAGCGGGTTCAGGTCTGAACCGGCATAGTTCGGAGCCACGAGAATGGCATACCGGCTCTGCTCCCCTTCAAACTGCTGCTTTACCTCCGGGGTTACGGCCATTCGCGAAAAGCCCTTGGATGCGACAGCTGCATCATCGGCCGTCGGCGCCGGTTTCGAAGCGGCAGCAGGCTTGCCGGGAGCAGTTGTTGGTGTAGAAGGTTTCGGCTTCCTGGCAGGTGTGTTCTGTGGAAGCATCGAGCCTATGAACACCATCGCCGTGGCCGTTAATTTCAGTACTCGAATCCCGGCATTATCGTTGCGTTGCACTGGTACTCCTTTGAGCGTTCGCGGCCTGGGTGGCGTTCCACAAAGTATGTTTCAAGTACCCAGCAGGCCCTCACACCGAGAATACGCGAAAAACGAGGCTACGATGGGATCAGGTTTCACCGCTCGACAGGCAAAAAGTTTGGATTCGGACTAACTCGGACCATCAGCATAAACGTAGCAGCGCGATGATGCAGGGTTTCGCTTATGAATCCGCAAGATCTTGCTTCGGCGGCAGGCTCGTTAAAAACGGCGGCCGATCTATAAATCGAATAGATCGGCGAGCATCGAAATCGCCGCCGACAGCTGAACCTTGATATGAGATGAGCGGCACCACCGCTTAGTTGGTGCCCCGTAACTTTCCGGCCGTTCCCGGGACGGCCAGCGTTCCTCGTAACCGAATGTCTTCCGACGAGCCGCCGACGAGAATGTCGAATTTGCCGGGCTCAACGGCAAAATCGTGAAGCTTCACGTCATAATATGCAAGCTGCTGGACGGGAACACGGAAGCGAAGCGCTTTTGTTTCGCCTGGTTGCAGGATCACCCTCTGAAACGCGCGGAGTGTCTTGATGGGCTGGTACGTGACGCTCTTCTCCTGGTGGGTGTACAGTTGAGCCACCTCCGAACCGGCCACATCTCCCGCATTACGCAAATCGAACGAGACCTCCGCTTCGCCCTTGACCCCGGGTGTGTTCAGAGCGACTTTTAAATTGCTGTAGGTAAATCGCGTGTAGCTGAGCCCATGCCCGAAGGGGTAAAGTGGTACGCCCTTGAAATACTGATATGTGTAGCCTTTGCTGACGTCGTATTCGTTCTGCGGCGGCACGCCATCGAGGTTGGCGTACACGGTGTAGGGCACGCGTCCGCCCGGATTATCAACTCCGAACAAAACGCGGGCTACTGCGTCGCCCCCAACTTCGCCCGGGTACCATGCCTCCAGAATCGCCGGCAGGTGATCGTGAGCCCACCCAACCCCAAGCGGTCCTGCATTCATCAGGACAAGCACCGTTTTCGGATTTGCGGCATAAACTGCTTCGAGCAGCTGCTCTTGCGCTCCCGGCAGATTCAGATCGCGGCGGTCTCGCCCTTCCGCTTCCACGCGAAGATTCGTGCCCAGACAGAGCACGACGAGATCGCTACGCTTCGCCAATGCCACCGCCCGGTCCTCCGCCTCAGCGTTGCGTGGTTCCACAAAGCCCGCGCCGTTTTCGTGATCCACTTTCACCGCGCTCCCTAGCAGGTTTCTGAGACCCGCGGTGACGCTCGTCTTGCGAGCCGGTTTACCGTAGTAATTGCCGGTCTCGTAATCATCCCCGCCCGCGGGGCCAATCACCGCTACGGAGTGTATGTCGTCCTTTTTCAGTGGCAAGAATCGCTGCCGATTACTGAGCAATGTCATCGATTCAGCTGCCACCTGATCAGTCAGTTTCAGATGCTCGGGCGACCGCACAACGTCCATGCCAATCTTGCTATACGGGCTCATCTCGGGAGGATCAAAAGCACCGAGCCGGAAACCAACTCGCAGGACGTTCCGAAGAGCGCCATTCAGCTCCTTTTCCGTCAAAAGACCACGCTTCACTGCCAGCGGGAGGTTGGTTTCAAATTCCGGATCGTCGGAGTCGTTGCCGGCTTTGATCGCCGCGGCGGCGGCGACCACCGGATCTTCGGTGAAGTGCTGTCCGGGTTCCCCAGAGTTGCCGCGGGATCCGGTGAGGAACGCGACCGAGCCCAAATCATCGGTCACAAAGCCGTCGAAACCCCATTTGTTCCGCAGAATGTCGGTCAACAGGTAGTGATTCACGGCGTCGGGCGTTCCATTGATGGCGTTGTAGCTTGACATGACCGATTGCGCATGACCTTCGGTGATGGCGGCGCGCCAGTGGGGGAGCCAGAACTCGAACAGATTTCGCTCGTCCACAACGGCGCTCAAGTGTTGGCGCCCGGTTTCCACGTTATTGACGGCGAAGTGCTTTACCGTTGAAGCGAGTTTCAGATGGTTAAGATCATCGCCTTGCAACCCGCGAACATACGCTACCGCCATGCGGCCGGTCAACCACGGATCCTCACTGAAGACTTCCTGCACGCGTCCCCAACGAGGATCGCGACTGATATTGATAACGGGAGAACGAAACACCAGCCCGTGCGTCGTACGGGGGCCTTCCGCGTGCGCATTGTACAGTGCGCGCGCCTCATCACTCATCGATACCGCAACGCGATGCACGAGATCCGGATCCCAAGTGGCGCCCATGGCGATCGCTGCCGGAAAGAGTGTTGTCGGCTCCTTGGACCAGACCCCGTGAAGCGTCTGATTCCAGCCGCCCCACATGGGAATCCCGAGCCGCGCGAGACCGTGATTCGTGTGGTTGAGCTGCTGTGCCTTCTCTTCGAGCGTAAGACGGTTGATCAGATCGGTAATGCGCTCCTCGATCGGCCGCTTCGTATCCCGAAAAGGAAGCGGAGGCGAAGTATCGGCCCGACACATCGCCGCACATACCAATAAGCCGACCGCGCTAAAAAGTCTCACTGCATCCCCTCCTTGATGAACCGGTCCCCAAACACATCGGCAATTATATGCGTACGAGCTGCTGAAACCGAAAGGCTTTCAGCGCAGATAGATCGGAGCAGCTACTCCGAAGCCAGGCCGAATGACATGATTGTGGTTCCGGCCGATACAGCGAGATATTGTTTGCCGTCGAATTTGTAGGTCATCGGCGAAGCCCTCCAGTTTTGACTGGTTTGGAAACGCCACAGCACCTGACCATTGGTAGCGTCTACTGCCTCGAACATCCCGCTATCCTCGCCGAAGAAGATGAGTCCGGAGGCAGTCGCGAGCACCCCGCCCCACGACACGCCCAACCCCTTCTGCGGAACCTCCCAGCGGATGGCCCCGCTTTGAATGTCAATTGCGCGCAGTATCTTCTCGGGACTCTCCCCGGGCAGATTTCGCGAACCGCCCCCGAGGTAGTTGTGGCCAGCCTCCCATGGGGAAGATCGCTTCGAATAAAGATCGCATTTCTCCAAAGTTTGAATGTAATAAAGCCCGGTCTGCGGGAGGTAAGCGGCCGAATACCAGTTTGTGGCTCCATCTTGCGATGGACACACTTTCGTGCCGCCGGTAGGTGTTGTGGGTAGTTCCTTGCGAATGGGCTTGCCGTCAGTTCCAATTCCGGACGCCCAGTTCAGTTTTCGAACAAAAGGCTTCGCAAGCAAAAGTGTGCCTTCGGTACGATCGAAAACATAGAAAAAGCCGTTACGGTTAGCTTGGACCAGGAGTTTGCGTGGCACGCCCTTCCATGCGGCATCAATCAGGAGCAACGGCTCACTTGCGTCCCAGTCGTTTTCGTCGTGAGGAGTTGTCTGGTAGTACCATTTGAGTCGCCCGGTGCTTCGATCGAGAGCCAGGATGCAATCCGAATAGAGATTATCGCCGGGCCGCTCTGTACCGTTGTAGTCAGGCCCGGGATTGCCGGTCTGCCAATAAAGCGTATCGAGTTCGGCATCGTAAGATCCCGTGAACCAAGCAACGGCCCCAGGATGCTCGAGACCTTTGCCGCCGCCCCATGTTTCCGACCCAGGTTCCCCAGGTCTTGGAACGGTCCAGAACCGCCAGGCTTCCGTCCCGTCAGCAACTTTGTAAGCGCCGAGAAATCCCCGTGCACCGTTCTCGCCACCGGCGGTCCCCGCGAAAACCAGGTCTCCGGCGACCAGCGGCGCTGACGTCGAACTGTAGTTGACACGCCAGTCCGCCATTTCCTTTTCCCAAACCAGTTCTCCAGTAAAGCGGTTTAGGGCGAGCAGGTGCGCGTTGTCAGTGACCATGAAGATCCGATCGCCTGCGTTCGCAACTCCCCGGTTGAAGCCGCCCGCACCGTTTCCGGTTAAGCCTTTCGTGCGCGGCCGCTGAAAATGCCAGATCTCGCGTCCGTTGCCGGCGTCGAGCGCCCAGCACTCGTTTCCCGAGGTCACATACATGACGCCACCGACTACGACCGGTGTGGTCTCGCTCCGCGCAGAGACATTCGGCATCGTGAACGTCCATCGGGGGGCCAGCTGGCCAACATTGGACCTGTTGATCTGGTCGAGCGGCGTCAAACGGTTTCCACGCAGGTCGCCGTTGTATGTCGTCCAGTCCTTTTCGGAAGTGACCTCACGAAATTTAGCGCCTTCGACGCGTAGAAGATGCAGCTTCCCGTCGTCCGAACGAACCTGCTGATCCGCCGAAGTTTGGTTGACGAGAACTCCGGTTATGTTCCGGCCATCGACAGTTTGGATGTTGACACGTTCGGGCGGACGGACAGGCTCGGCTTTGAGGGTCCGGATATAGTTAATGATCTGTTGCGTTTCTTCCCCATTTACTTTGATTGCCGGCATCCCGAGTGTGGGAAGCCCTTCGGAGATTGTCGTTGCAATCTGGGCGTCCGTGCGGTTGCGTGCTCTCCCGACAATGGCAGGACCAAGCTCGCCGCCAAGACCGTCGGCACCATGGCAAACGGAGCAATGAGACTCGAACAGCTTCTGTCCAGGAGACGCCGTTTCCTGTCCGAAACTCGGCGAAGCAAAAATGAAAGCGATTATGGCAGAGATCTTCCAATTCAAAAATTTTGGTTGGGGCAAGAAAGTTCACCAAAGTAACTACAAGAGTTTTAAGGGTAACTTATCGGATGCGAGAAAACCCGATGTGGGAGGCGGCAAACTGCTCGCGAATGACCGAACCGTAATAAACCAATGACGATCAGGTGGGGATGGCTGACGCGTGTCGCGTTGGCCAGTCAGCTTTGTCTAGCGGGGGATTCGCAGACCGAGCGACTCTACATCGGAACTTACACGAATACCGATGCGCACAGCCGTGGCATCTATACCGTGACATTTGATTCCAGAACGGGACGCTTCGATAACTTGGGGCTGGCGGCAGAATCGGGAAACCCGTCCTTTCTCGCCCGGCATCCTTCACGACCCTTTCTATACGCGGTGAACGAACTTGCGGATGGGGCAGCTACGAGTTTCAGGATCAACTCGAAGGGGGCGCTCGTTCCGCTGGGATCTTCGTCGACGAAGGGCGCCGCACCTTGCTACCTGAGAGTGGACCGCAGTGGCAAATGGCTGTTCGTGGCGAACTATCAAGGCGGAAGCATTGCGGTCCTTCCCATTCGTTCAGATGGAACTACCGGTGAGGCACGAATTACGCAACTCAGCGGCTCGGGTCCATCTCCGCGCCAGAAGGGACCACATCCGCACCAAGTGCTGGAATTGCCAGACGGGACCATTCTCGTGCCGGATTTGGGTACAGATACGATCGCGCGGTATCGATTCAACGTGTCCGATGGTGAGCTCTCGCCGGCGAAACCGTCCGGAATACCCCTAGCACCGGGGACAGGCCCGCGTCATCTCGTTTCGTCGGCAGACGGCAAATTTCTCTACGTCCTAGGCGAACTCGCCAACAACGTCACTGTTCTGCGCAGCCTCGACTCCGGAGAAAACTGGACGACTGTTCAATCCACTTCTCTGGTCGCTCCTGATCGTGGAGGCAAGACTAGCGCGGCA
>JBJMGJ010000054.1:0-3818 GCA_045807965.1 Bryobacteraceae bacterium
ACTGACAAGGATCCAGAACCGGATCGCCTTCGACAAGAATGATGCCACCAAGACCGCCGTTTGTTCCAGCATTGGCAATCACCACGGTCTGATCGGAAAGAGGCAAATTGAACACATCGATCAAGCCTCCCTGCCCGTTTGTCCCATTGCCCCCGTTGCCGGTAAAAGTAGCAACACCGAGCCCGGTGCCATATTCAGCCCCATAGGCATAGATTTGGCCAGCCTGACAATCAGCCAGACTCGCCCCATTGGCGACGAAGCTGGTCCCGGCGCAAGTGCCTACATCCATTTCTACCCAGCCGCCTTCCGCACCGGGGACTGTGGCAGGATTAGCTATGAAGGTGGAAGTGCCCAGGTTTCCGCCCGGCAGGAAGGTCTGGATAAGCGTGTACGCAGCAGGTGCGCCTGAAACTGTGCCTGCGTTGTTGATAAAAGTGGCGCTGTCCGCGCTGGCGTAATCCAACAGGGCGGTAAACCCACCAGAGACGGCTCCGCTTGCTGTGCTCCCTTGATTGATGATTGTCGTGCTGCTGGCACTGGAGCTATCCCAGAACCGCGTGGATCCGCCGGCAACACCGCTGTGATCTGCACCCTGGTTAGTGATCACCACATTTTCGCCTGCCGATGCAGACTCCAAAAAGTAAATCTGAGTTGAATCTGAAATTGCCGATTTAGCGGCGACAACGTTCTGGGTCGTACCCGAATTATTTGTGATTCCAGTGCCGTAAAATGCCAGATACGACGTTTGCCCTAAGACCGGTGTCATCGTAATGGTGTAAGCACTAGCCCCCGGCTCGAAGACAATGCTTCCGAGAATGTTCCCTGCATCGCCGTTTTGTGTCAGTCCAAGCACAACGTCAGTTGTGTTCGATGTTGCGAAGCTAGCGACGTCACTTTCTCCGTACGGTACGGTTGCCGGTGTCCAGTTCCGGGCCCTGCTCCAATGATTGTTGACAGGATTCAAATCCCATGTCGCGCTTCCTGCATTCAGCGTGCAGGTGCTCACGACCAGAGCAACAGCGGCTGCGAGGCGCTTAACACCTGACTGCACTTCCCAGTGTATTCTAGTCACGCGTGATCCATAGACTTACCAAACTGCTTTTGACGTGAGAAAAGCAATCACGTCGTCTCCCACGGTGCGCTGGTGATCGGACGGAATATTGTCCCAAGAGTTCCAATACTGAAAGGCGTGGACGTGCCCGGCACTTCCGGGAATAGTGAGATAATCGAAATCAGTGTAGCGCGTGAGACCGCTGTTCAGGAGAAGGCACACCATGCCTACCAGTTGATGATAGGCTGCTGGGTGATCATGATAGCTATTGATCATGTAAATGGGCTTGAATCCGTGTGCGATTGCTCCTGAAACCAGATTGATCGGATTCAACGGTAGCGTATTCACAGTAGTCCAGTCAAGCATCGGCACTTGCGCGTAATTTCTTAACCCCAAGTGCACGAAGTCCGGGTCCGTCACCGCCTGGCCAGTCGCCGGCGTCCAGTCCGAGAAGTCGTAAGTCGCCGAGAGCATGACTGCGCAATCCGGCCGATCGTCGTGGCCATCGTGAAACCAGTGGGGCCAAACGTCTCCAGGTGTCGCGTTCGTATCAAGAGCAACCGTTATGGCGTGAGTTGCACCGGCGGAGCCGCCCACAACTGCGACCCAGCCGTTACAACGCGGATCGGCGCGCATGGCCCTAACAGCGTTTTTGATGTCGTTGACCTCAAGGTTCATTCGCCATCCGGGATCTGTCCCATCAAGCTGATGGCAGGGCTGGCCCGGGATATAACCCGCCGCTGTGTCCTCATTCGGTGCCAGTTCGAAGAAAACAGCGGCCGCGAAAAAACCCGCGTTCGCGATGTCTTGAGTCTCTCCTAAAACATCTGTAGCACTGCCTGCGTGCCAAGTGCCGTGAATAACCAGCACACCAGGCTTCTTGTGACTAGCGTCCAGCCCGCCATATTGGATCCATGCCAGAGTCGCGCCATTCGGATTCTGGTAATCCGGTGCGAGGAGAGTTTCTAAATGCGGATTCGACGGGTACTGTGTTGGACTCGGAGCGCAAGTTAGAGAGGGCAATGGGCTGGTATTGTTGATCGGGGTGGGGGAAGGCGTGGGCGAGCAGTTGATAGGGAATGTGTCTGCCTTTGCTGAAGGTGGCATCGGGCCGGGAAAATGCATTCCCCACCATAGGAAAAGCGTGGTGAACAGGGCAGTGATGTGGTAGCAAGAATGTTTTTACCGGTGATTTTCATTTTGAGCGTTTTCATGTTTGGGGTGAGTTGTGACAAGAAGTGTTGTCGATCAGCGTTTTCATGAACGAGATCTCGGGTCACGCGTGAAGGGGGGAGGTGCTTTTCTGGGAGAAACCAACCGGATGCGACCGCGCCCACATTGGCGTTTCGAGGACTTGGAAATTTGGCAGAAAGCGGTGGATCTCGCAGTAAAATTCCATCGAATTGCTGAACGTTTGGATCAGCGTCGGCTCTATCGGTATGCCGAACAGCTGCGCGCTGCGGGCCTGTCGATTTCCAACAATGTTGCGGAAGGATCGGGTAGCGCGCACAAACAGGAATTCATCCAATTCTTAAACATCACCCGACGATCGTTGTTCGAGGATGCATCCATGTTGCTGGTATTTGAAAAACTCGGTTTACTCGAAAGTGCAGAGGTGGATGAACTGCTGTGGGATTGCGACGAAGAGAGTCGCAAAATCACTAACTTCTCTCGCAAGCTGTGACGCCAGCGCGAGCGCTTTGCCCTTACCGCCTTGCGCTTGCTGCGACCACCGCTTGAACGGCAGGCGAGCTATCGGAAATTTCCTACGGCACGACCGTGAGTGTGAGATCGTTGCCGTCGCCGCCGGAGTAGCTGGCTTGTAGATTGTTGCCGTTTACATTCACGATAGCGCCGTCGGGCAGGTTGCTGAAGGTGCCTGCAATCGGCGTTGCGGCGGTGTTCTTGATCACGGTCAGGACCATGCCTTGTGTCAGTTGTCCTTGCGTTGTGCCACTCAGATTAAAGGTCGCGCCGCTATTGATGGTGACTCGATTGGCAATCACCTTGTCGGTCTTCGATTTGTTGCGCTTCGCCTTAAAGGTGTACGTGTAGGTTGAGTCGGAGTTAAAGGTAAGACTGGCTTGGATCATGAGGGTCAGTTGCTTGTTGCCGCCGTGCGCCGGGGCGAGAAAGGCTCCCGTTCCGCTACCTGTCCCAATAGCGGTCGCGCCCAAGATGATGCCGCTGCCGCCCAAGGTGCCGGCATCCACGCTCACCGCACCCGTCCCCGTTGCTGAACCACTCATGTTGCTGGCGATAAGTGTCCCAGCACTGACAGTAGTGCCGCCAGTGTAACTATTCGCTCCGGTCAAAGTAAGCGTGCCTGTGCCGACCTTGCTCACCGCGCCGCTTTCCTGGATCACTCCTGAAAAGGTCGTGTCCAAGTTGTTACCGCCAATAGTTAACGTGTGAGTGTCGAGTAAGACTATCCCACTGCCAGAGAGCGACCCGATCGTTATGGTGCCGGTGGCATTGATTAGATCCAGTGTGCCATTGCCAAATAATTGGAACTGACAAGGATCCAGAACCGGATCGCCTTCGACAAGAATGATGCCACCAAGACCGCCGTTTGTTCCAGCATTGGCAATCACCACGGTCTGATCGGAAAGAGGCAAATTGAACACATCGATCAAGCCTCCCTGCCCGTTTGTCCCATTGCCCCCGTTGCCGGTAAAAGTAGCAACACCGAGCCCGGTGCCATATTCAGCCCCATAGGCATAGATTTGGCCAGCCTGACAATCAGCCAGACTCGCCCCATTGGCGA
>JBJMGJ010000055.1:0-9122 GCA_045807965.1 Bryobacteraceae bacterium
ACAGAACGTCACCAGCGCAACTGTCTCGGGCCTCGCCGACGCGACGACCTACTACTTCGCAGTGACTGCATACAACAGCAGTTATGGGGAGAGCATGCCGTCGAACGAAGTGAGCTGCCTGACGGCGGGCACGCCGCCGTCGCCAACTCCGACCCCCACCGCCACACCGTCGCCAACACCAACCTCGTCGCTGCAAGCCACGTACTTTGGCAAAGACGCGGATGTCGTCGGGCCGGGCAACTCGCTAGTGCCGGATGGTGAGGCCGACCACCATGTGCAACTCAGTGGACTGAGAGGCACTCCCACCCGAGTTCAAGTCACGGAAGGCGCGCAGAACCATTGGGAGAACCCGTTTGACGGAGTGCACTGGGACATGCTGGTGGTGCAAACAGGAAACAGCGCTGATCTCTATTTTGCAGGCACGGTCCTCACCCAAAGGATATTCCACATCAGCGCCTTCTACGCCGATGGAACCATTGATACCGCAACTGTCGCGGTGAACACAACGCCAGCGCCCACAGCAACGCCGATCCCGACCGCTTCACCAACGCCGACTCCGGTAGCGACGCCGGTACCCACCCCGATTCCGAGCACATTCGTGAACGTCTCGACCCGCGCGAGCGTCCAAACCGGCGACAACGTCTTGATCGGCGGACTAATCATCTCCGGCACCGAGCCTAAGCGGGTGCTCTTGCGAACGATGGGGCCGACGCTTTCCGCCGTGGGCGTCGCGGGCGCGATGAACGATCCGCAGATGAGCCTGCACGATAGCACCGGCGCTAGAATCGCGTTCAACGACAACTGGCGCTCAGCCCAAGCCGAGGTGGAGGCGACGGGGCTCGCACCGAGTAACGACGCGGAAGCAGCGATCGTTGCAACACTCGCTCCAGGCGCCTATACCGCGATTCTTTCAGGGGCCGGCGGCACAAGCGGCGTCGCGTTGCTCGAACTCTATGATCTCGATCACGGGAACTCGCGCATCGCGAATATCTCGACCCGGAGCAAAGTGGGGACTGGCGACTCGGTGATGATTGGCGGGTTCATTGTCGGTGGAGAACAGCCGGCGCAAGTCGTCGTGAGGGCTCTCGGGCCGTCGCTCGCGTCAGCTGGTGTCGAGGGCGCGTTGGCCGACCCTGTTCTCGAGCTCTACAACAGCAGTGGCTCGCGAATCTTCGCGAATGATAACTGGGCCGCTGAACAAGCTGATCAAATCGCTGCGACGTCACTCGCGCCGAGTGATCCACGCGAATCCGCAATTGCAGCGACGATCGCGCCCGGTGCCTATACTGCAATCGTCCGCGGTGCGCACAACCTCACGGGCGTCGCGCTCGTCGAAGTGTATTACGTGGGGCAGTAATGCCCGCGCTTATACACTAGGCCTCGCGTCTGACCGGAGATTCGTCTGATCAAGCGTCGGATCTTTGATCTGCGCACCGAAAAGGAGCAGCGCGCCGGCTTGATCAGCCGAGACGGGATCAGGTTCCTTCAGGTCAGCCGGATTAGGCCAATGGACATTCCACGCGAGGTGGCACTTCTCGAGCAGCCAAATCACGTAGCGCGTTACATCGAATTCCCACCACCGTAGTCCATGGGCGGCGCAGCGCGGCTTCGCGTGGTGGTTGTTATGATAGCCTTCTCCGAGCCCGGCGAGGCCGACCCAGAAGTGGTTCTTGCTGTGGTCAGACGTTTCAAAGCTTCGATAGCCGAACGAGGGCATGTGGCAGATCGAATTCACCGCCCACGTAACGTTGTAGAGGAAGAACATCGGAACGTAGAGGCACCAGAGCAAACCGGCGAAGCCGAAGGCAAAGTAAAAGACGGCTGCGAGCGAGAGATGCGGCAGGACGTAGAGATATGGACGCTCCCACAGCCGGCAGTACCAAATCTTCCGCACGTCGGCTGCGTAGCGCATCGAGCGATCGCGAAATCCTGCGGGCTTCCGCACCAGCCACATCATATGCGCGTACGGGAAGCCGTGGATCGGACTGTGGATGTCCTCGTCCGTGTCCGACTTCAAATGGTGATATCGATGATCGCCAACCCAAGTGACGGGGTCACCAGCGAGCATCGCCGCCGAACCTGTCGCGAAAAAGAACTTAAGCCACGGAGGCATCTCAAAGCCGCGATGGGTGAGATATCGGTGCAAGTAGAGCGTCGTGCTGAGGCCGCCCCAGAGGTAGATCACGAACATCGCAGGGAGATAAGTCCACCGGAAGTCTGTTACGATTGCCGCAACGCCGAGCACCTGGAGCCCAACGAGGATGAAAAAAAGGATGAGATTGAGCTTGTCGTGCTTAAACATTCGGAGCGCAGGCTGAAGTGAGGAGACGAACCGCGGGGGCGAACGAGGGCGGGACGTTCGTACGCAAAGCGATCGGCTGCAAGCTGTCATTTTGGAAATGAATCCCTCTCCGGAACGGACGGCAGGTCGAAGATCGCAGAAATCAGGGAATTCCGCATGCGCGGACGAAGGCCGCATGTTACAGACTGATTGCCGCTGTCGGGGTGTAGCTTAGCTTGGTAGAGCGCCTGGTTTGGGACCAGGAGGTCGCAGGTTCGAATCCTGTCACCCCGACCATCTTCAGCGTGCGGGTATGAGATTCTCTTTCGTCTTTTGCGTCTTCGCAGCCTCACTGACCTGTCGCATTGCTGCGCAAGAGCCGCCGCTGCCGCGAGCTGAAGTGCCGACGATCGCAGACCCAGCCGCGACTCCGTTGCCCGAACCGGCGCCGCCGCAGCTGATTCCTGATGAGATCTTGCCAGCGGCCACTCCCGCGGCGACTGCGCCTAATTTGCAAGAGCTCGACGAAGCATTCAAAGACAACCCGCTGACGAAAGCAGCCGCGGACTACCGTTTGCGCATTGAATGGCGCAAGCTGCGCAACGGAGTCGTGAACGATCCCGAAGTGAAAGCGGCGCTCGCCACCGCTGACGCGGCAAAGACGGATCTCCAGAAGCGGAAACTGCTGCGGCGTTACTACGAACTCATCTACGCAAAGATGCTCGCGCGAGCAGAAACGCCGGAGATGAAGGCCTACCTGACTGCGCGGAAGACCGATCATCTCGCGATGTTGCCTCAACCCCGCGTTCGACCTGAGGCCTCGCCGATCGCGAAATCGGAGGGTTCCGCGGCGCCGAACGCATCGGCAACCCCACAACCATCGGCTACGCCTGTGTTGAAACGCAGGAAAGGATTATTCCCGACCGCGATGCCAGGATCGCAGTGAAATGGTCGAGGCAGACTTGCCGACCTGAAATGCTGACCGTAAACTTTCGGTCGTAAGCTGGCGCATTCGTCTAGTGGTTAGGACACGGCCCTCTCAAGGCCGGTGCACGGGTTCGATCCCCGTATGCGCTGCGGTGTTTTGCGGTTCGTCGGAGCGCCTAACGAGTCCGAAATCGACAGCGATTTCATGAGGAAAACCGTCGCGTTCCGTGGTTCAGCCGGCACTCCAGGCGAACGAGGATCAAGGCGCCGCGTCGCCCGCACAGGTGTTCAAATTACTTCCGCCGAGCAGCTGCCGCGGATAAGCTCAGCGGCGGTTAGACTTCACCGCTCGCGAAAAAGCAGCGACTTTCGCAAAGCCTGATTAGTTCCATGTCACCGGTTGGCCATAACTTTTGATAAACCCCGCATCAGCTGCGGATCATAGACGCAGAACGTTAGCGCGAAGCCAATGAGAAGAATGGGCCATGTCTTCACGTTAGGAATTGAAGTGCAATCTCAGATCGTTGATCCAGCGAGCGGCGCGCACCGGTCGCGACATCCAGCAGATTCTTGCCGACGGTAATGTGCTCTTGAAAGAGCATGTGAAGGCCGAGATGCACCAGTCAACGGTCGAGTTCGGCACCGAAATTCGCACCGACGCACGCCTCGCGCGCAGGCAGGTCGTACAGTTACGCAGCGAGCTCGCGCCTCGCCGCTCGCAATGGCGTGGTATCGCATCGGCCGGTACGCATCCACTTTCGAACTGGGCGGAACAGCCGATCACCCACGATGAGCGCTACGCCACGATCGTGAATGGCATGCAACAAATCGCGCGCACGAAACTCATCTTCGGTCTGCACGTGCACGTCGCGATTCCGGATCGCGAAGGAGGTATCGATATCATGACCAGGCGCGGTATTTCCTGCCGCACCTGTATGCGATCTCAACCAATTCGCCTTTTTCGGTTGGTCAGAACACAGGACTGAAGCTTACCGGCAGATAATCTTCGAGCGCTTTCCGCGGACTCGGAATCCCGATGCCTTCGAGAGCCTTTCCGAGTACGAAGATATTCGCAACTGCTCGTGAAGTTGCACAAACTGCGACGCGATAACATCACCTTTCGCAGTTATCCGCGGCGCCTGCTCGATGCGAATCGGTGGCGCGGCGGTCGCTATGGCCTCGATGGCAAGCTGATCGAGTTCGGTCGCAAGTGCGCGATCGATGAACGCCTCTTACGGCACGAACTGCTCGAGTTCGTTGCACCTGAAGTGGTAGAACTCGGCAATCAGACCGAGATGGCGCACATCGGGCGAATTGTCCGGGAAGGCACCGCGCCGGATCGACAAGTTCGTGTCTGGGAAGAGACGCGGGATCTTAAAGCCGTGGTCGACCACATCACTGCAGAAACGTATGAAGGGCTAATCGTCCCCTTCTATGCGAGAAGCAATGCTGCCACTGCCTAACCAGAAGGAGCCGTCAGCGATCCGGACCGAACAACAGAATCAACGGATGTCGCATTAATCGCGGCTGCTTGTTATGCCTGAACTCTGTATCGCGCAACTGCATGTGCGGTTATTTGCGACTAGAACGAGAAGCTAATTCCGCCCGAAAGTCGCGCCCGTGAATACGGCCGGTCGCGTGTATTTGACGAGACCTCGCTGTAATGCGCGTCCGCATTCGCGGAGAGACGGGGTGTAATTGCGTAGCTCAGGCTTATCCCAAAATCGAGGCTGTCCTCCGTGAAGGTAGGCTGCTCCGGAATGATGATGAGGCGCGTGAAGTCGATCAGAAAGACCTTCTGGCCCTTGTAGTTGCTATGCGAATAGTAGGTTGATAAACTGCTGGTGATCCGAGGCGTGATCGCGTAGCTCAAATGTAACCCCGTCGAAAATCCTTGTTGGCTCGATGCGCCCGGAATGTTCGATTGCTCCGTCGAGTACTGTGCACTCCAGTTGAGGGAGGTCTTCTCTCCCACTATAAAGCTAAAATTTCCGGCGACATATGGAGCGATGTTAGCGGACTTCTCGATGTCACTCGAGTAATACTGCGCGCCGACGTTGAGTGAACCTTGCGTGCGCGGCCCAATTGTCTGATCAACCCCAAGCGTCACGACTTGGGAGTAGGTATTTCGCTGGCCCACGTCATAGCTGCCAAGGGAAAATCCATAAGTCCCCACGACTGTCGTCATCGGTAAAAGAAGAAACCGAAATTGTTGCGAGATTCCTTGATCCAGGCGGTCCAGCTCACTTGAGTAGGGCTCGTCTGCATATTTCGTCACGGAGAATGAATAACTCGTCACAGTAGAGAAGCGCTCAAGCCATTGATAAGACGCAGAGATCGAATCTGAAGAAACGAAGTAGTAGCCGCTCCGGTGAGTATTGACGGTACCGATGTAGAAGTCCGGCTCGACTCCGTAATGAGCATAGATGCCGGCAGTTAGATTCAACCGATCACTCACTATGTGTGAGATTGACATGTGAAGCGAGGTATCGGGATCGTAATTACCAAAGCCGTTGCTCACGCCATTGCTGTAGTAGGTAAGGCTCGTCCCCCACGAAAGTCCGACCCGCGTCCTTTCCGTTCCAAAGGAGTAGTTCAGGCCCAGTGAGGCGCTGCTAAAAAATGAAGGGTGTTCGTTAACCGAAGCAGTTCCGACGTTCGTATCGTAGCCGGCGTTGAGTGAGAGCGACACGCCGACTGGAAATTTCTCAAAAGGCATGAAGACTGGCCCCACGCCAGGGTTGGCGCTGGAGAAAACCTGAACCGTCGGTCCATCATCGGCGCAGATTTGCGCAACGAAAAGCAGAGTTAACCCGCTGATCGCAGCGAGCGATTTTAAGATACACCCGTGCGACATCGGCGCCTTTAGTAGAGGCACCATTGACCTAAAATCTCAAGAAAATTAAGAAGCCCACCACGTGCATCGGAGCGCAAAGTGATGGGCACTTTCAGACGGCGCTTCAAGAGTTGCTCCCCGAATCAACGATCTTTGCGTCTTTAGGAAAGAAGAAGGGCATGCGTTCCGCGAAGCTGATCAACAGATGCTGCGACACTCCTAGACAGCATTAAGGCTCAGAAGGAGTTCATGAAGGCCCTGATCAGTTGTATCGAGGCCTTGAGACGGCTCGTGATCGACAATACACCGCTTCGCGATTGACCTACGAATGAATCTGTCGTACTCGCACCCTGGCGCTAACCTGAGTTCCTGTTACGACGATTCCGAGCTAACGCTACCGCGACGGCCGTCAACAAGCCGGCAAAGTAAGTTGCAGGTTCAGGAACGGCGACAATTTCATAAAAGCCGCCGTCGAGCGGAATCTGCATCGCTGCAAGGCCGTTAAAGTCAAAATACTGCAGGTTACCGCTCTCGTCCTGAGAAAAGATTAGCCGGTCATCGACTCCGTCATGGCCCGACTGCCCCGTAAAAGCCGAGGCAGAGCTTGTCCAGTTGAGGATGCTCAAGGTGTGACCATTCGCGTTGAAACTGCTAATGGTGAAAGTCCCTACTCCACCCGAGCCGAAGTCTATTGTCGAATTCGCCGTCAGCGTCAGCGCCCCGATGCCGCTCGTGCTCATTCCCGAGACCATACCGCCCGAAACGGACGCGCCAGAGCCTTCGCTCACAACGCCGCTTCCGGCACGCGCAAGGGTACCCGCGAGACTAATCGGTGCGGCGTCGTTGATCCGGTTCAGATTGCCATTCCCGGTGATGATAAGACTCCCGGAATTTGTCACGACGATCCCATTTGATTGACCTAAGGCACCAGAAGACGCGGCGACGATTTTACCGCCGGAGATATCAGTCCCGCCGGAGAAGCTATTCGCCGCCGCGAGGGTGACGGTGTTTGTGCCTGACACGGAGAGACCCTTGCCTGCTCCACTGACTGCGCCATTAAAGGTGACGGCGTGACCATCGCCACGCACAGTTATTGCGCTGACATCGCCTGTCATACCTACCGTGCCGTTGAAGACGATATCGCCGTTGATCGCACTCACGTTAGCGCCCGTATCCTGGGTCGCGAGGTTCACTGTATAAAAGAACGCCAGATTGATATTCAACGTGGCGCGGCCAGTGCCGATGTTCCGAATTTCAGAAGAAATATTAGTATAAGGCTGAAAAATGAGAGGATTGCCGCTAATACTAAAGTCGCTCGAACTGTTAAAGACGACTTCGAAGATGTTGTTGAAGCGGTCATTAATCGTTGCCGTTTGCTTACTGCCTTGAAACCGCAAGATGCCGTTCGGATCGGGAGGCACATCCCAGTTCGCGTTGTCAAACCAGCGACTGGTGTTCCCGCCGCCAATCCAAGTATACACAGTCTGAGCGACGGCCGCTCGCGATAAAAACGCCGAAAGCAGGGCAGCGATAAAGATGGCCTGCCGTCCGCGAATCAGTGCAATAGACATCGACCCGATTGAACCCAATAAGATGATTACCGCGAGCGCCGGTGTCGACCCGTTCTCGATCGACACGAAAGGAAACAATAGCTCCGCATATGGAATTAGATTAACGCGGGATGATCCGCGTCTCCAGCAGCATCCGCAACCGCATCGTTGTGGCTCGTCTCGATGTGCCGCGAACGATGCGAAAGCTAGATCTCATACTGCGATAAAACGCTAGAAACTTGTAATATTTAGCCGCGTTCTCGTCAAGCGATCCAGATAGGCTCACACCAAAATCGCTAGAGTTCGGACGGATACTGCTTCTTATCGAAGTTGCTAAAGCCCCTGCCTCACCCCACCTGCGAGAAGGACGCGCGCGGCCGCCACTTCGGTTTCCACTGAACGTCCAAGGAATTCTAATAACACGCGAACTCTTTCCTTCGCAGGAAGTAGCTTTGTCACCAAGGCCTCGAGACCCTGAAAAGGACCTTCCGCGATCATGACGGAGTCGCCGAGAGAGACCTCGGGTTCGATGGTGACGACTTCGTCAGCGCCAGCGCGCTGTTGAAGAAGGCGTAGGGTCCCCGAATCGATCGTCGCGACGTGCTCTCCGAAGGTGACGATGTAAAGGACACCCGAAGACGCTTCGACTAATCTGCGGTGCTGCTGGTAAACAAACTGCGCGAAGAAATACCCCGGGAATAATGCCTCAACGAACCAGACGGCCCCTCGCGAGGTAGCCTTCTTAAAGCGCAGCCGCGGTGCCCAGGACGGAATGCCCGCCTGGTGCTGCAAGACCGCTGCGGCCATATGTTCCCGCTTGGTCTGAGCTTTGAGGCAAAACCAAAGAGGAGTGTCTACCTTTGCCAACTCGCTGTGAGAGTAAGTCATTAGTCGCTGTTCCCGGCAATCGGCACGGCTCGGACCATTGTAAGCACGCTGGTCGGATACTCAACATCTTCGCTTCCGCTTTTACGACGCCGCTAGGTTTATGCCAAAAAAGAAGCCGGGCGGGGTTTTCGCCCCGCCCGGCCTGGTTTGATTGAAGTCCGCGAAGTAAGGTCTGTTTTTAAGCAGTCCGCAGCTTGCGGCGCAGTGCTCCCGCGCCAATCAACGCGAGACCCAGCAGCGCAACGGTGGTGCCGCCATCTGGAACCGCGTTAGGAACGAGGATTTTATCGGTGTGCAGCGTTCCAACGTTGCCGTCGATCTCGTGATCGCGGGATGCCCAACCATCAATCGCCGTGCCCGTTCTGGTCGTGGTTGCTTTGAACCCGGTGAAGGTCATAGCGCCTATGGTCTGAGTGATTGTGGGGCCGTTGTAGGTAAAGATCAGGTTGAACTCAGCCGGATTGTCACCCGTGATATCGATGAAGCCCGCAGGACCTCCATCGAGGAGAGACGTGCTTGCCGTCCAGCCCGGCGCAGCCATGATCGAGCCAGCGACATAGCCGCCAAAGTCGTAGATCACGAAGGTGTCGCCCGCTTGCAGCTGACCGCTCGTGAGGTCGACGTTATACATCCAAACTCC
>JBJMGJ010000056.1:0-11822 GCA_045807965.1 Bryobacteraceae bacterium
GCCGCGGCCTCAACCAAGTAACCTTAAGAATTAGTCGCTTAGGAGTCCATGAGAACGCTTTTCCTTAACCCTCCTTCGTTTGAGGGCTTCGATGGTGGTGCGAGTTCGCGCTGGCCTGCCTCGCGAGAGATCGAATCCTACTGGTATCCCGTGTGGCTCTGCTACCCGGCTGGAATGATCCCCGACAGTAAGGTAGTTGATGCTCCGCCCCACAACATCTCCATCGATCAAACGGTGGCAATGGCGTCGGACTTCGAACTCCTGGTTCTATTTACCTCGACTCCCGGTTTTCACGTGGACGTGAAGATCGCCGAGATGATGAAGGATCTCAATCCCAAGCTCAAAGTGGCTTTCGTCGGACCCCACGTTACTGTCCGGCCGGAAGAAAGCCTGCGAGCGTCTTCGGCGATTGACTTCGTCGTGAAGAAAGAATTCGATTACCAGATCCGGGATTACGCCCTCGGAAAACCGCTCGAAGAATTGCCGGGTGTGGTGTTCCGCAAGGACGGCGGTTTCCAGCACAACCCCGAAACATCGCCGATTGAGGACCTGGACGCTCTTCCGTGGGTAACCAAGGTCTACAAGCGCGATCTGGATTTCCGGCGTTATAACGTTCCCTTTCTGCTCAATCCGTATCTCTCGTTCTACACGACTCGCGGATGCCCGGCGCAATGTACGTTTTGCCTTTGGCCGCAGACGCACTCCGGCCACCGCTGGCGCCTGCGATCGTCCGACGACATCGTTAACGAATGCCGCTATGCTCTCGAGAACTTCCCGGGGCTGAAGGAAATCTTCTTCGACGACGACACCTTCAATTACCAGAAGGCGCGCACCCTGGAACTCTGCGCGAAGCTCAAGACGCTGAACTTCACCTGGAGTTGCACTTCCCGAGTTACCACCGACTACGACACCCTGAAGGCCATGAAGGACGCCGGATGCCGTCTGCTCATCGTGGGCTATGAATCGGGCGATCAGCAGATTCTGAAGAACATCAAGAAGGGCGCGACGATCGACATGGCTCGCCGGTTCACAGCCAACTGCAAAAAGCTGGGGCTGGTGGTTCACGGCGATTTCATCGTGGGTTTGCCGGGCGAGACGCGCGAGACGATCCGGAAGAGCATCGATTTCGCCAAGGAACTGGATGTCGAGACGATCCAGGTCTCCATCGGTCATCCGTTCCCCGGCACCGAATTTTACGATCACGTCAAGAAAAACGGCCTGATCACGATCGACGAGAAGATGACGGACGATGCCGGTCACCAATTGCCTAATTATCAATACCCGGGCCTGGATCGGGGCGAACTAGTGGATTGGGTGGAGCGGTTCTACGGCGAATTCTATTTCCGGCCCAAAGTGGCCTTCCGCCTTGTCCGGAAAGCGATCTTTAACACCGACGAGCGCAAGAGGCTTTACAAGGAAGCCCGGGAGTACCTCGCGCTCCGGTCCAAGCGCAAACAATTCGTGAAGGAACATCGCGAACAAAAGGAAACCACTGCTGTTCTGAGCTCCGGAGATTAGCCTGGAGTTGGAAAGCGTCTCCACTTCCTCGATTCACGCGGTTCCTTGCGGGTCTGAACGGGCTGTATCAAGGCTCCGGATCTTTGGTTTGGTGTTCGGCGTAATTTGTCTCAATGCCCTGGGTAATTTGTCTCTGGCGTGGGGCATGAAGCATGTCGGAGAGTCGGTCAGCCTCAACCCACTTTCCTTTCTGCGGGTCATGTTGGATCCGGCTGTGGCCGCGGGCATCTTGCTTCTGATTCTCTGGTTACTGAGCCGTATGACCCTGCTCAGTTGGGCTGATCTCAGTTTTGTGCTTCCGCTGACCAGCCTTGGTTACGTCCTCGCGGCCGTTTTTGGAAAATTGTTCCTGAACGAAATTGTCACGGGCACACATTGGATCGGGACTGGCCTAATCTTCATCGGAACGAGCATCGTAGGCACGACCGACAGCAGAACCTCGGAAGTCGCCCCCGGTCCGGAGCAACTATGAAGTGGCTCCTGCTCTCGATTATTGTGTTTGCGACCGTGTTCGGCGACTTGCTTCAGAGCTATGAAATGAAGCGGAGCGGAGAACAGGCGGTGGATGTGAGGGGACTCGCGCGGCTGCTAAAGATCATTGCGAGCCGAGGTTATCTTCTGCTTTCGATCGTCTGTATGGCAATCTCATTCTTTGCTTTCATGGCGCTGGTGCAGATTGCTCCTTTGAGCTTCGCCGTCCCGGCCTCCGCGGCCACCTTCGTTCTTGAGACCCTGCTCGCCAAGTTCCTGCTTCGCGAAAGCGTCGGTAAGCGCCGCGCGGCCGGTACGCTGCTCGTACTCGGTGGCGTGCTGCTGCTGGCACGATAGCCCCCGGCGTGCGGCTCTCCCGGCTCGTTTTTCTCATTCCGATCGCCTACCAGGCTCTGGTGATTACTGCCGCGATCAACCGGATCCGGCGCGGTAAACGTATTCGGTGCTCGCAAACGAATCCTGCACCGTACCGGCCCGCGGTATCGGTTCTAAAACCCCTGCGCGGTCTGGACCCGAATACGGAATTGGCGCTCCTCTCGAACATCCAGCAAGACTATCCCGTCTATGAAGTTCTGTTCGGCGTTCGCGATGAGAATGATCCGGTTGTACCCGCAATTCGCCGACTCCAATCGGAGCATCCGGACACTCCGATTCGTCTGATCACCGGAGGGCTCGACCTCCCGAATGGCAAAGTGGCAACTTTGTGCCTACTTGCCCAACATGCCCGTTACCCGGTGTGGGTCGTCAACGATGGTGATATCCGTGTGGATCGGCGATATCTTTCGTCCGTAGTCGCTCCCCTGGAGAATCCGTCGATCGGCGTAGTGACGTGCCCCTACCGGGCCATGGCCCACACAGTCCCGGCAGCGTGGGAATCTCTGGGAATTACATCCGATTTCATGCCAAGCACATTCGTGGCTCAGATGTTAGGCGTTCGAGAGTTTGGCTTCGGTTCTACTCTTGCCTTTCGCGCGGCGGATCTGCAGCGGGTGGGCGGATTTCCAGCGATCGGCAGCTACATCGCTGACGACTACCAGCTTGCAAAGCGGATCACGAGCCTGGGGAAGCGAGCGCTGCTTTCGCCTTACGTTGTCGAGACCTCGCTCAGCGAAGACAGTTGGATAGGCGTTTGGCGTCACCAGCTCAGGTGGTCCCGCACCATTCGCGCTTCCAAGGGAGCAGGGCACCTCGGCATACCAGTCACGCATGCGGGAGCATGGGCCGCCGCCGGTTTGTGTTTAGGCGAGTTTCGCCCGGTATTCGTCCTTCTCGGGTTCCGTGTGCTTTCGGCCGCCCTGTTCGGCGGCTTCGTCCTGCGGCACAGGATGGCTTTTCTTCTCTCCTGGCTGGCACCCGTCTGGGACCTCTATGCCTTCGCCGTGTGGGGAGCTTCCTATTTCCGGAACACGGTCCAATGGCGTGACAAAACGCTTGAAATCGATAGCGAAGGCAGGATCAGAACCTAGGCTCTATGCTGTACACGCATGTTAGCCTGAGAGCGTCACACTTTCCATGGCGGAACGCTGGATTCGCCGCCAGCACATCCGCCCCACAAGTTCACAGGAGTCGATTACTGTAATGGTTTTGAATGTCCGGAGCGTTTTGCTCCTTGCCGCTGCCACGCTCGTTCCGGTCGTAACTGGGTACGCGCAGGCTATTGGACCTGCCAAAGTTGCCATCATCAACGCGCAAAAGGCTGTCGCTGACACTCAAGAAATCAAGAAAGCGCAGACCACTCTCGAAACCAAGTATCGTTCCCGCCAGGATGCTATCCAGACGCTGCAGAATCAGCTTCAAACGATTCAGCAACAGCTCAGCACACCAAACATCGCGCCCGATCGGGAAGCGCAGCTACGAGCAGATGGAACCTCGAAACAGAAGGAATTACAGCGCCTGTCGGAAGATTTGCAGAGCGATGTAAACAACGAGCGGCAGGATATTCTGGGCCGCGCCGGTCGGCAGATGACGGAAGTCGTAAAGAAAATTGCTGAAGAACGCGGTTTTGATGTTGTGGTGGATACGACGAACGCAATCTACTACAAGCCTGCGCTCGAGATTACGGCGGAAGCGACTGCCGCCTACGATAAGGCGTATCCTGCAAAGTAGAGGCGTGCTCGTTCAGCGCCGCCCAAGGTCACATAACTTATGGGCACCTATCTCCAGCAGTACGGCGTAGAAGAATCTCGCCGGAATCGCAATATCAGGATCATCCTGATCTCCGCCGCGTCACTCGTAGTTGTCGCGGTGATCGCATACTTCGTTCTTCACAACTTCTTCGAAAAGAGAGTTGTTAAGGAGTTCCTGGGCGAAGTTAACGCGGATCAATACCAAAAGGCCTACGCGAGTTGGGGCTGCACCTCCCAGCATCCTTGTCCCAATTACGATTACCAACGCTTCCTTGATGACTGGGCCTCTCCAAAGAAGAAGGGCGGCCCTTGGCAGATTGCGGGAACGGATAGCTGCCGCTCGTTTTTGACCGTCAACGTCCAAGCGCCAGGCTCCGAGTTGCAGTCGCTTGCGGTGCAACGCAGCGACAAAAGCTTGGGCTTCGCGCCGGCGCCGGAATGCCAGGAACGGCAGTGGCGTTGGAAAGCGTTCTTCCAGAGGCTTTTTGGTGGCGGCGCGCCTTCCAAATAGCGCCTTTTCACTTTCCAAGCGACAAAGCTCATCCGATCGCCCCGGCAACGCTCTCGGCTAGAGTAGACGAATGGTCGAGCAATCGAAGGTCACCACTGCGTTTGAGCTACACGGGCAGCAAGTCGTCCTTAATCTGGGGATCGTAAGAGGCATAACAGTGCGATCACGATCGGTCTTCGGCACTATTGGCGGTTCGCTACGAACGATCGTAGGTGGAAACATCACGGCTTTCACCAACTTGTGCGAGAAAGCCCGCGCAGAGGCTTTCGAACTGATGTTGCTTCAAGCATCAGAAATGGGTGCAAACGCCATCATCGGCATGCGATACGACGCCAACCAAATTATGAATGGCGTTACTGAAGTGCTCGCCTACGGTACGGCCGTCTTCGTCGAGCCGATTAAATAAGCAAGATCTGTAACGCTTGGGGCCGCTGACGTCACTTCACGGTGAGGTAAGTTGCGTGTTTGCTTCGCTAAGGGGGAAAAATGGCAAGAATGCTTAAGATCTACGCGGACCCGACGGAGGTTGCCGAGATCGCGAAGTCGGTGAGAATCGTTGAGCAATACGGGGCGTTTGTTTTGGCGGAGGCGGATGAAAAGGAAGCCGCCTCGCTCGGGCGAAAGTTTCCGGTCGAAGACATCACCGACCAGTACGAGCTGAAGCTTGGCAGCCGCGCTATCGATACGTCTAAAAAACCGCGGTCTCTCCGCGGCGGTTCAACCAAAACAACAGCGGCGCAGCCCTTGAAACCCGGACCTCATCACTACATCGTCCAGTTTGTCGGTCCCGTGAAGCAGGAGTGGCTGGCGGCTGTTCGAGGAACTGGCGCGACTCTCCGAGACCCGATTGGAGATTTTTCTTACATTGCTCTAGCGAAGGAATCCACCGTCGCCAAGATCGGTGGACTGCCTTTTGTGCGTTGGGTCGGCCATCTGCCGTTTCGAAATCGCGTCTCAAAGCAGATCCTCGGAGAAGTCACGGCCCCGGAACTGCCTCGTCGCCGGGAGCGCGAGGGCGTGTACACAATCGAGATCTTCGATTCTAAAGATGCCGGCAGGATCGCGCGGGCTGCGCGCAGCCTCGGTTTCGAAATCCTACTGCAAGAGCCCAAGACGGATCACATGGTCGTGCAGACTGCCGAGAGCGGCGCGGGCCGTAAGCGACAGATACAGGAACTCGCGGCTGTTCACGGCGTCCGCTATATTCGCCAGCGTGTTGTTCCAAGACCAACGAATAACGTGGCCACCGCCTTGATGGGCAATAAATATGCCGCGCTCGCTCCCAAGGGACTGAACCTCACGAGCGAGGGCGAGATCATCGCGGTCTGCGATACCGGTTTGGACACGGGCGATCCCGATAACATCCATCCCGATTTCGTCGGACGTATCAAGGCGATCAAGAGCTATCCGATTACGTCGGATTGGAAGTCGTCTGTCACGAACGTGGGCGCGGACGATGGGCCCGCCGATCTCGATTCGGGCCACGGTACTCATGTTTGCGGGTCAGTGCTCGGCAACGGGAAAGCGTCCGCCGGAGGTCCGGATCTCATCAGAGGGCATTCCTATACAGCGAAGCTCGTCTTCCAGGCAGTCGAACAAGAGATGACATGGAAGCCCGATGCGGACGAAGAGTGGAAGAAGGAGCGCTACGCGCTGGCCGGCATTCCTACCACGCTCGCGCCGCTGTTTCAGTTTGCGTATAGCCAGGGCGCACGCATTCACTCGAATTCATGGGGTGGCGGGGACCCCGGCTCTTACGACGATCAGTGCCGGCAATTCGACCGCTTTGTTTGGGACCACAAAGACTTCTGTTTCGTTGTGGCTGCCGGCAACGACGGTACGGACAAAGACGCCGACGGCAAGATCAACCTCATGAGTGTTTGTTCGCCCGCTACCGCGAAGAATTGCATTACCGTGGGTGCGTGTGAGAACGTCCGTCCCGAATTCAAAGCGGATCGGTACGGTGACTGGTGGCCGAAAGATTTCCCGATCAATCCCATGCACAGCGATGCAATGGCCGATGATGCGGACCAGGTTGTCGCCTTCAGCAGCCGCGGCCCAACCAAAGACAATCGCATTAAGCCGGACGTCGTGGCTCCCGGAACGTTCATCTTGTCCACACGATCGACAAAGCTTGCTCCGAACAATTTCGCCTGGAAAGCCTATCCGCCTAACAAGAACTACTTTTTTATGGGCGGCACAAGCATGGCCACGCCGCTAACCGCCGGCGCAGTCGGTCTGGTTCGCGAGTTCCTTCGCAAGAAGCGGGGAATCGACAAACCTTCCGCGGCGCTTCTGAAAGCTTTGCTGATTGCGGGCGCACAGCGGCTCCCCAAGACAGCGCCTGCCGGTTCACTTCTCGATCCTCATCAGGGATTCGGACGTGTCAATCTCGATCGTTCCTTAAGACGCCCCATCCTGACCGTGGATGGTCCCGGACTGCAAACCGGAGCGAAATCAACTACCAAGCTGAAAGTGCCGTCGGGCGGTGGCCGTCTACGGATCGTAATGTGTTACTCGGACTATCCCGGCGGTAATCTGATCAACAATTTAAACCTGATTGTGACGAATCCCAAAGGGAAGCGCTATGTGGGCAACCAGCCGGCCACAGCGAAGGCGACCATGGAGCTTGATGCCACGAATAACGTCGAATTGGTCGAGGTGCCCAAAGCGATGGGAGGCGCGTGGACACTCGAAGTTATTGGAGGGAACGTGCCCTCAGGTCCTCAGGATTTCGCGCTCGCGGCTGTTTTAGTCTGATAAACGGGATCGCCCCCGGAAATAGGGAACGATCCCTTTGCCTTACATTCCTCCGTGCGGCTCAGCGAGTTCCGGTTCATAAGCCGGAAGAACGTCATTCGGCCCCGCAATCCACGTGTAGATCGTCGGGATCGCGTAGATGCTGAGTAGTAGAGTTGCGCTCAATCCGCCGACGATCACGATCGCAAAGGGCTTCTGAGAATCTGATCCGATACCAGTTGAGATAGCGGCCGGCAAGAGGCCCAGCGTCGCTACCAGCATGGTCATCATGATGGGACGAAGCCGAAGAACGGCTCCTTCAACCGCAGCCTCGTGAATGTTGTATCCACGGACCCTTAATTGGTTAATGTATTCGATCATGATGACGCCCGTTTCGACAGCCACACCGAAGAGAGCGAGCGTACCGATGCCGGAAGAGACGCTGAAGTGTGTTCCGGTGAAAAAAAGGGCGAGTAACGCCCCGATCGGCGACAGCAGCAAGCTCACCATCGCCAGACCGGCCCACTTGAACGACCCGAACATGGAATACAACAGGAAGAAGATGACGGCCACAGTGACCGGAACAATCACTGCCAGGCGCGCATTCGCTCGTTTCGCGCTCGCGTACTCGCCGGCCCATTCAAGGTAATAGCCCGTCGGCAGTTTGACATCGTGACCCACGCGCTGGATTGCCTCGTCAACGGTGCTCCCTAAATCGCGTCCACGCACGCTGTATTTCATCGCGACGTAACGCGAGTTATTCTCGCGATAAATCTGGGACGCGCCGTCACGCACACTCACGCTACACACCTGATCCAGGGCGACGCGTTCGCCGGTTGGCGTCAGCAGGCGAATGTTGCGTATGGCATCGGGTGTTCCGCGATATTGCGGCTGGTAGCGTACCACCAGGTCGTATCGTTGTTCACCTTGGAGGATGTTGCCGACCGCTTTCCCGCCAATAGCGGTCTCGACCGCGTCCTGGATATCCGAAACATTCAGACCATAACGGCTGGCTTTGGCCCGGTCCACTGCGATGTTCAAGTTCGGCTGACCGATGACGCGGAATAAGCCAAGGTCCTGAACGCCTTTGATCTGACTCATGACATGGATGATCTCTTCGCCTTTTGCCTCAAGTTCCGGCAGATCTGTTCCGAAGATCTTGATGGCGAGTTCACCCTTCACCCCGCTAACGGCCTCTTCCATGTTGTCGGCAATCGGCTGCGAGAAGTTCCAGAGGGCTCCCGGAATCTTGTCCACTTCACGGCCCATCGCCCGGATGAGCTCTTCTTTGTTTTGCCCAAACACAGGCCGCCATTGTTCCTTGGGCTTTAGATCGACGAAATACTCGGTGTTCGAGAACAGTGATGGATCCGTTCCGTCGTCTGGTCGGCCGACCTGACTGATCACCTTCGTCACTTCGGGAAATCGCGCAAGCGTCACGCGAGCTTGCCTCATAATGTGTTCGCCCTCGGCGGGTCCGGTGCTGGGCGCCAGAGTGCCGCGTACCCAAATGGCGCCTTCATCCAGATGGGGAAGGAACTCCGAACCGATGGCGCCGCTGACCGCAAGAAACACGGAGATGGCCAGGAGTCCGACGGCGGTTCCGAGGACGGTAAGCCGGCGCGAAAGCGAGCTCATCGACCATTCGAGCGATCTGCGATACCCGCGGATGATCGCTTGCAGAATCGGATTGCGCCATTCTTTCGTGTTGCGTCCGAAGAGCATCAGAGCCAAAACGGGAAGAATGGATAGCGAGAAGATCAAAGCTCCCAAAAGCGCAAAGGCAACCGTCAGCGCCATGGGGCGGAACAGCCTGCCTTCGACGTGTTGCAGCGTGAAGATCGGAAGATAGGCCGTGATGATGATGGCACGTGCAAAGAACACGGGCCGCTGGATCTCATGGACCGCTTCCCGAATGATCTCCATCACCGTCCGCTCGTGATCGCGCCTGCTGATGTGGCGCAAGATGTTCTCCACGACGACCACCGAGCCGTCCACGACCATTCCGAAATCAAGCGCTCCCAAGGACAGGAGATTCGCTGGGACGTGACTCAAGTCCAGGCAAATCGAGGCAAACAGAAGAGAGAAGGGAATGGTCAGGACGACGATAATCGCCGAACGGACGTTTCCTAAAAACAGGAACAAAATGATCGAGACTAGCAGAATGCCTTCGGTCAGGTTGTGCATCACCGTGTGGGTGGTGAAGTGCACGAGATCGCTGCGATCAAGAAAAGGAACGATCTTTACACCCGGCGGCAGAAGATGGTCATTCAAGTCGTTGACCTTGGTGTGGAGCGCCTGGAGCATGGCATCGCCATTCGCGCCCTTCCGGAGCAAGACGATACCTTCAACGACATCCTCATCATCGACGACCACCCCGTCGTTCCGGTGAATCGCTTTGGCTACTTGCCCCAGCCGGATCTTTGGTCCTTGTGTGACAAAAGCGAGATCGCGAACCATGATGGGCGTTCCGTTTTGTGACTTCAGAACGGTTCTGCCGATATCTTTCACATCGCGGAGGAGCCCGACCTCGCGAACGTTTACCTGCTGCTGTCCAGCCTGAATGAAGCTGCCGCCCGCATTCACGTTATTGTTTGTGAGCGCCTGTTCCACTTGCCCAATGCCGAGGTTGTACGCGGTCAGCTTGTTCGGGTCCACCTGGACCTGATACTCCCGCGTAATCCCTCCGAAGCTCGATACGTCCACGACGTCGGGAACCGATTTGAGTTGTTTCTCGATGACCCAGTCCTGAAGCGACTTCAACTCCATGAGGTCGTAGCGCGGATTGGTGCTCTTGAGCGTGTACCAGTAGAGTTGACCGACTGGGCTAAAGTTCGGTCCAATTACAGGCTGCAGGTTATTGGGCAAGCTTAGCCCGGAGATACGCTCGAGGACCTTCTGCCGATTCCAATCATTTATGGATTCGTCATCGAAAATCATCGTGACCACAGAGAGGCCGAACTCGGAAAGCGAACGAATGTTCGTGAGATAGGGCATTCCGGCCATCTGCACTTCGATAGGAATGGTTACCTGTTGCTCTACCTCCTCGCCCGCGCGGCCCGGCCACTGCGTGATGATCTGAACGTAGTTATTGGCAACATCCGGATATGCTTCGACCGGCAGATTCTTGAAAGAAAATGCACCCCAGGCGAGCAGCAAGACGCCGACAATGAGCACCAACAGCTTGTTGCGCAACGAATAATCGACAAATGCGCGAATCATGACAAAATTCCTTTGTAAATACCTTGGCTACTGAGCGCTTTCAGCGTTGAGTTCCAGGGCGTTCGCGACGACCTTGTCACCCGCTTGAAGACCGGCCAAAACTTCCTGCTCGCTTCCCATTACCTTCCCGCTGGTAATCTCGTGACGGCGGAACTGTCCATTGCCTTCGGGTAGAAAGACCCAATCTCGATCATGCAGATGGATGACGGCGCTGGTGGGAATGCTGGCGTAGTTGCGGCCCTGTTGCCCGTAGAATGTCGCCGTCACAAACATACCGGACCGCATGATTCCGGGATTGCTCATTTCGATGCGCACCTTCGCGCTCCGAAGATTGGGGTCAAGAACCTTGCCGATATTACTGATGCGTCCATGCAATGTGCGGTCCGGGTAGGCGTTGAGCTGCACGTCGGCGATGTCACCCACCCGTACGGACGGCAAGTCATTCTCGTAAACGTCGCAGAGCACCCATACGCGAGAAAGATCGGCAATGGTAAACAGTGGCTGCTGGTTGTCGGTGCGAACGGTCGAAGAAAGGACGACGTTCTGCTCCACAATCGTGCCGGATTCCGGGGCCGTAATGCTTATGACGGCGGTTCCCGTATCCGGATCTCCTCCGAGTGTTCGAAGAAATTGCGCGGCCGTACCCACGCTGACTTTGGCCTTCTCCTCGGTTCCTTCCGCCACTTGCAGTTCGTTGAGGGAAACGGCGCCATGCTCATACAGGAGCTTGGCGCGATCGAGTTGCTTACGCGCCAGAGCCTCGTCCGCCTTTGCCTGCTGATACGTCTGGGTCGCCGTGGAGATGTCGTTGCTCAACACTCTGAGAAGCAATTGACCCTTGGTCACGTCGTCGCCGAGCTTCCCGTGAATTTCGACCACCCGTCCGGATGCCAATGAGACAACAGGTATGGAACGCTCAACGTCCGGCGAAACGGATCCCGTCGCATGAACTTCTGGTTTATCGACTTTCTTTTCCGCGGTAACGAGCCCAAACCGTTCCGGCCTGTCGATCTTCACCACGTTCAGGTCTGGCTCGGTCACTACTTTGGTGTCCGGCGGCGCAGCCTCCGCCGCATTAACTGTTCTCGGCCCGGAAGAATGGCAGCCGGCCAGCAAAACGCAAGCCAGCACTGCCGATCCAGCTTGGGTGAACGTCGCTTTCCTCATTGAATTACCTCGCGTCCCACTGCAAAATTCACCTGGTTCGCCGCCGC
>JBJMGJ010000057.1:0-7480 GCA_045807965.1 Bryobacteraceae bacterium
GGCTCACCGGAACCGTTATCGTTCGAGGGTGGATGGATTTTGGGCAACGAAACGAATCAACATCAGGACGATGTCTGCTTTGCGCGTGCTGTGGATATGTTGGCCCTCCTTCGTTCTAAGAAGGTATCGGCACGCGAGGTGCTTACTGCACATCTAAAGCAGATTACTCGGTTCAATCCGGCTGTCAACGCGATCGTAACCATCGCGCCTGAAGACCAACTGATGGCCCAGGCAGCACGGGCCGACGAGGCGATCGCCAAGGGAAAGTGGCTTGGCCCTTTACATGGGTTACCGGTGGCCGTCAAGGATCTGCACGAGACCAGGGGTCTCCGTACGACTTATGGCTCTCCGTTGCGCAAGGATTTCGTGCCGGATTTCGATTGCCGGGTTGTTCAGCGAGAGAAAGAAGCCGGTGCGATTGTCCTCGGTAAAACGAACGTTCCCGAGTTTGGCCTTGGCTCACAAACGTTCAACCCGGTGTTTGGTGCCACTCGAAATCCATACGATCTAACCAAAACCTGTGGCGGAAGTACAGGCGGAGGCGCTGTTGCTCTCGCGTGCGGAATGGCGCCTCTGGCCGACGGCTCAGATTTCGGCGGCTCGCTGCGAAATCCCCCCAGCTTCTGCAATGTTGTCGGAATGCGCCCATCCCCGGGTCGCGTGCCGAACCTTCCGACGCAGTTAGGCTGGTTCCCTTTTTCCGTGCCGGGTCCCGTCGCTCGCAATGTCACGGACTGCGCCTATTTCCTCAGCGTGCTCGCAGGGTTTGACCACCATTCCCCCATGTCTATCGATCAGCCCGGAAGCCAATTTGCGCAACATTTGGGAACGCGAGATTTTAGCGGTGTACGCGTCGCTATGTTTAAGGATCTGGGACTCCCGTGGGACCCGGAAGTAGAGGCTGCCGTGCAAGCGCAAGCAAAAGTCTTTGCCTCGCTCGGATGTGTCGTCCTCGAAGCGGAGCCCGACTTCACTGATGCACACGATTGCTTCCTGGCTTGGCGGCACTGGTCAAACGAGCTCACCTACGGCGACTTAGCGGACTCACATGGAGACCAGGTGAACGAGTATGTTCATTGGCACGTTGCCGAAGGCCGCCGGCTCACTGGTCCTTATCTCTCCCGCATCGAGGCCAAACGGACGAAACTGTTCGCGCGTCTTTGCTCGTTCGAAGGGAAGTACGACTTCTTCCTCCTTCCGGTCAGCCAGGTGCTGCCCTTTGATGTGAGTACGCGCTATCCCACGGAGATCGCCGGCGTAAAGATGGAGAACTACGTCGATTGGATGAGATCTGCGTACTACATCTCCGTTGCAGGCAATCCCGCGATATCCGTTCCTTGTGCTTTCTCACGGACCGGTTTACCCATCGGGCTGCAGATCGTAGGGCGGCACCACGATGATTGGGGCGTGCTGCAACTCGCGTACGCGTTCGAGCAAGCCGCCCACCTTGGGAACAGGCGGCCGCCGCTGGTTGCGCCTAAAACAGCCGTTCATGGATGAGAGTAGAGTGTACTGAGCTTCGAAATTAGGGCTCATCGTGAAGCACAGGCCGGCCCGACGAATTTCTGTGCTCGCGTTGCGATTTCAGGAAACGGGTATGAACTTCGCCAAACGCCGCTGTGCAAGCGATGGCTCGTAGTGCCGAGCCGATACCGTATGCGGCAGAGGCAAGGGCGGGCATGAGGGCAGCCGGCGACCATCTGATTTCGCACCGCAATTGTAGTCGACGCGAGGGCAACGTTTCTCGAGCCAGGCGATCTCGCGCAGCTGCTCGAGAAGGCAAATGCGCCCCACATGAGCTTAAAGACCTTGCCGGGTCAGAGTCACTGCTTCAGCGTTGGCTGCGTCGAAGGTCCAGCCTCATGATAGATTCGGGTCGTGAGAGACGTTCAGATTGTCGAAGAAGAACTGTCGGAAATAGCGGGCATCCAGGATGATTTAACGAAGTTTGAAAGGATCATTGCCTGGTCGGCCGCGCATCCCGACGAGGTTGTATTCGCGGTACGTTATCTCAGCGGCAGCTCTAGCGGCTTAGAAAAGTGGATTGAACAGCATTCCAGTCGCCGCGAAGAGAGCCACTCCGCTTAGGCGGTCTTAGCAGCTGCCATTTGCGTCTGAAATTCGCTGCCGGGCGGCCGCTTCGCTGCAACGGGTGCGACTCGCTTCCAGAGGTCGTCGGAGTGTTCCCGCAAGGCTTTGGCGAGGAACTCTAGTTGTTGATATAGCTGGTCAATGTTCGTGCATTGAATAGTCACTTGACCAGGCGTTAGAAAGATCGTGTCGCTGAACTGATATTGGAACAGGCTCTGGTCTATGGGCATCTGTGAAGCACAGCTACCGTGACCACACTGGCAGTAATCCCTCTCCGGTGCATGCCGAGCGGCTTGTTTACAGTACTCGCTGCAATATTCTTCCCCGTTTTCTGTTTTGCAATCGCATCCTGAGAGGCTGCAAAATCGATTGAAGAACGCCATAACTCCACCTTTCGGTACTAACGAGTTGAGTCGCGGAGGCGTGAACGCGCGCCCTCGAGCGGGTCTGTCCAGCCCCGGGAACAAGCGGCAGACAGGTAATGAAGAATAATTCTATTCCCTTTTATTCCGGAGTGACAAGTAGGCGGAATGCTAGTCTTCGACAGAAATTCTTGCGGACTGCTTTTGCTGGTCTTTCAGCTCGCCCAAACCCTGCTTGATCTGGTCGGGCGTACAACCGTGCTTCGTTAGTTCATCCTCGAGCCGGTTCGCGTCCAGGAAGCGCCCGGACACCTTTCGCTCACCGGAGGCGGCCGATTCGACGTGCACTTCAAACGTCTGATTTTCCCTCCGTTGAACATGTATTGTCTTATTCATGAAATCAACCTAACACAGAAACACTGAAGATTTACTAGGATTTTTCCGCCATTTTGCGGCCCCTTATATCGCCGAACGAGATTCCTACTCCTGGCCTCCGGTCCGAAACGCAAAACCGGAACGTTGAGACCCACATATGTTTCGAAATAGTCAACGCATTCATCGCTGCTTATAACTGGTAAGTCTTACGGGCAGTCCAAAAGCCAGCGCGCTTTTGCGATCGGTAAGGAGCCCCACCTGTTCGCAAGTTGCTTGTTTAAAGCAATTTATGCACCTGCGCAAGTGCGGCGATTGGTGCGATTGCGGGTCACGGCAAAGGGGCGGCTATCGGTGCGGGCGCCGGGGCTGGAGCCGGAGCGCTATACGATCACCACGAACGGAACAAGGCAAAGCAGAACGACGAATCCCGTTCGGAGTACCACGGTCGGGCTTCTAGGAATTAGCCGGATTCGCACGGGAGACAGCTTCTGCGAACCGGAACCGATGCTCCTCAAAACTGAGGGTGAGCAAAGATTTGTCAGTGCCGTGGTCAGATTAGCTCCTGTACTCTGTATCTATTGACCGCTCCAAATTTGGACGCGGCGCGCGCAGATGGCGCTAGCGCCGGAGGCTATCACGCTGTTGGGCGGAGCACGATGCGTAGTTACTCTGTGCCATTGGCAGGCATGCTGGCCGCAACTTTGATCGGTGAAGGTTTGCGGTATATTCACGCGGGTCATTCGGCTCTTACGATCACATATCTCGTACCCACTCTTGCAAGCGCATGGTGGGGTGGTTACGGACCCGGTGTCGTCGCCTGTCTTTTTGGGCTTCTTGTGGCACCCTATTTCTTCAATCCGGGATTCAGCGTCATGCACGTGGATGTCGCCCGGACTGTCCTCGTTCTTCTTGTCTCGGTACTCATCAGCCGCGTCGCAGACGGACGTCGCAGGACGGAACAGGCACTTCGGGAAGCGAATGAGAAGCTGGACGCCAGAGTCCGTGAACGCACGGAAGAGCTTCAAAAGTCCAACGCGGATTTGAGCCGGCTGAACGAAGCACTAAATGAATTCTCCTATTCGGTCTCGCACGATCTACAGCAGCCTTTAAGGATGATTACCTTGTATGCCCAGCTGCTGGAGCGGAACTTCCGCAGCGAACTCAATTCCGACGGCAACGAATACGTAGGGTTGATTTTGAGCGGCGCTCGCCAGATGAAGTTGCTCCTCGAAGATTTGTTGGCATATTCGCGTTCGGTTCACGCGCCCAACGACAATATCGGAAGAGTGGACGCCAACGCAGTCCTCTCGAAGGTCTTATTGAATCTGAAGGACGAGTTGCAAGAGACCCAGGCGGTTGTGGAAGCGGCCCATCTTCCAACCCTGAGCATTCACGAGTTCCACTTGACTGAGGTCCTCCAAAACCTTGTCTCCAATGCGATCAAGTACCGCAGTGAGGAACGCCCGCTGATCCATATCGGAGCTGAACCGAGCGAAGACCACTGGAAGTTCTGGGTCTCAGACAACGGCATTGGCATCGCGCCAGAGTACGCAAAGCAGGTGTTCGGCCTCTTTAAGCGGCTCCACAGCACCGATTCATATGAGGGAACCGGCGTTGGCCTGGCGATCTGTGAACGCATTGTGGAGCGGTACGACGGTGAGATTTGGGTTGAACCACGCTCCCCGCGCGGATCGACCTTTTACTTCACTATACGCGCAGAAACGACGGGCGGTGACGCGGAGCGAATTCAAGCTTCGACTCAGCCGGCCCTGGGTGGAGAAGTCTCATGAGCGCGGATTGGAAAGAACACGGCGTCAAAATCGTTCGTGCCGGCACCTTTGATTCGAACACTCCGCAAACGCCGGGCATGACCCGTGCGGCAGCCATTACAAACGCGCGCACCGGAGCGACGCAACTCTGGGCGGGTACCGTCAAAGTAGAATCAGGCGCAAAGACGGGCCCTCATCACCATGGCGAGTTAGAGACGGTGCTTTACATTGTCCGCGGCCGCGCCCGCATGCGATGGGGCGAAAAGCTGGAATTTACCGATGAGGCGGGGCCGGGAGACTTCATCTTTGTGCCGCCCTACGTGCCACACCAGGAAATCAACGCGAAAACGGACGAAATCTGCGAGGCGGTCGTCGTGCGGAGCGGTCAGGACCCGGTTGTGGTGAACCTGGACCTCGAAACACCGGAACCAGCGACTGCGGGCACACAGGAGCAACCATTTCATCCTCCCGACCGCTTCATTCCGCCCGAAGCGTAGTGTGTTTAACTTATAGTTAATGGCGATGCCGTGGTCCAAATCAACTCAGGGCTTGCCCGAGCTTGACTCCATTGAAGAGTGCGTTGACGCGATGAAGGAAGAGATTGTAGTTCTCTTCAAGCACAGTCCTACGTGCCCTGTCAGCTGGATGGCGCAGCGTGAAATCATGCGATATCGTTCCGCTCAGCCGGAAATTCCGATGTATCTGGTTTCTGTTCGTCGTCGGCGAGACGTTTCACGCTACATCGAAGAGCAAACCGGCATACAGCATGAGTCGCCCCAGGTGATCCTATTGCGGAGGGGAGAAGTGATCGCGTCAGCTTCGCATGACGAGGTGACCGCCGATACCATCTCCGTGTTCGTTGGAAAACTCTCGCTCGCGCCCGGCCCGGAGCGGGTGGATGCTTCGCAACCGGTGCCCAGCCCTGGTTCGTAACTCATCCTATAGAGTTCGTACTGATATTTTGGAATTGTGGTAAGTACAATGACGGAGCGCCTCACCGCTCCCAAGCGGCTTTTATACGGGCCCGGACCATCAGTGGTGGAGGATCGGGCGCTCGAGGCTATGAAGCAGCCGGCCCTCGGCATTCGGGATCCGTATTTTCTTCAAGTGGTGGACGAAGTTCGGACGGGGCTCCGGACCTTGTTCGGCACAACCAATCCCAAAACATTCCCCATTCCAAGCAGCGGAAGCGGCGCAATGGAAACCGCGATCGCGAACTTTGTCCGTCCCGGGTCCAAGTTCGCCATTTTTGCAGCGGGTCACTTCGCCGATCGGGCGGCAATCATGGCGGCTCGACAAGGCGCTACTGTAGTCAAACTCGAAAAGCCTTGGGGTGAAGTGTTTACCGAGGCTGAAGCTCAAGCATTTATTGCTCAGGAACACCCGGATACGGTCTGCTTCGTTCAGGCGGAGACCTCAAGCGGTGCTTACCAGTCCGGCAAAGCCATCGCCCCCTTTGCTCGCGCATCGGGCGCTCTGGTCATTGCCGATACTGTTACGTCACTGGGTGCTATGCCCGTCGAACTCGACAAGATCGGGATCGATGTCGCCTACAGTTGTTCGCAAAAGGGCCTGAGCTGTCCCGCCGGCTTATCGCCGTTTTCCGTGTCCCCCAGAGCTTGGGAGCAACTGTCAGATGGAAGGGAGGAGTCCCGCTCCTGGTATTTCGACCTGAAGCTGATGGCGCAATACTACGATCCGCCTCATACGTATCACCACACACCCTCTCCTCCTCTGTTCTATGCCATGCATGAGGCGCTTGCGGTCATCGAGGAAGAAGGCCTGTCCGCCCGATGCGCTCGTCATCGCGCTGCGGGCGAGCAACTGATGCAAGGCCTCATCAGCCTTGGGTTCCAGCCGCTGGTGAAGAATCCTGAAGATCGGGTGTGGCATGTCTCTACTGTGATCCCCCCGGACGGAGTTGACGAAGCGGGGCTGCGCAAGCGCTTGATGGATCGTTACGATATTGAGATTGCTGGCGGTTTGGGCAGGTTAGCGGGCAAGGTAATACGAATTGGTGTCATGGGACCGTTGGCTGAGCCGGCAAGCGTCAAGTTCCTGCTTGACTCAATTAACTCCTGCTTGTGAGCGAAATCTGTGATGGAAGAATGGGGTATCACAGATGCTAAGCAATATCTTTCTGCCGGATAAAATGTAAACACCCCATGCAAGTGCTTGAAGCTGGATCGGACAAGTATCTCCTCCTCGAGATTGAACCTGAATCTGTCGCGAACATCGCCCGTCAAGTGGGGTTCGAGATAAAGATCGACGACGGCGCTCGGGTGATGTCGCTTGATATCTCCGCCTCGGACCGGAAAGCCCCGCTGCTGCTCTTCGATGCGGCGGACCCCGGCAATCTTGGCTGGTTTTCGAGGTGCCAGTTCTACGTGGACGGCAAAACCGGGTCAGTGCTTCAGACCCCGATGTCTCTTGCAAATCAAAGGGACAAGAAGGGCCGCGCGCTCGCAAACGCGGTCCGGCTTCAGATCGCGAAGGAATTGCCGGGGAATTTCCGCATGCCTGGACGCCAGCCTGTCAACGAACAGGTGGTCTATGCGGTCTTCTTCAATTTACTGAACGCCTTACTGAATACGGGCGTAGGCGTTTGCGGAGGACCGACAGTGAAGCCGCTGGCCGGGCGAACTGAGAACATCGGACCGAAGAATTAAGCAATCGGCCGCGAACGCCCACGCCTTTTACGAGAGGCCGATGTCTTTCTTTGCCTCTTCAACGGCCGATTCAATCTCGTCCTTATAGCGATCAAGCAGCTCTTGAGAAGTAGCTTCGAAGCGCATGACGAGCACCGGTTGGGTATTGGACGCTCTGACGAGGCCCCATCCGTGTTCGAACGGAACGCGCACACCGTCCACATCGACAACATCA
>JBJMGJ010000058.1:0-16339 GCA_045807965.1 Bryobacteraceae bacterium
ATCGGTTGGACTCCTTCGGATGCGGACTGTACGCGCCCGTTGCGCCCAATGATTCAGAAGAGGGAAGGGCGAAAAATCGTCGTGTCGAGCTGGTTAAGTGGTGACATGCGATCGTCGCGCCTCGCCGGCTTTTGGCCGCCCTAGCTCTTCAAAGCGGCGCGCTCGTAGTCCAGGGATTGCTTAACTTCTTCGACCGGCGTGCCCTTTCCGTTGTACTCGTATTCGATCAGTGCCGGAATCGCGTAATGGCTGTCCTTCAACAAAGTGAGCACCGGTTTGATGGGTGTGTCCCCTTGTCCGAAGGGTTCATTGGGTCCGTTGTCCTTTTTCCGGTCTTTAATGTGTAGATGAGTGATCTTGCTGTGGTTTTTTTGAATGTACGAGACCGGGTCGAAACCAGCCGCAGTGAAGTGTCCAATATCGAGGTTGATTCGAAACCAGTCGGACATTTCCAATCCCTTCTGGAAGGTGTCGGGAGACGAGAACTCGTTCGGATCGCTCGTATTATTGTGACCATGCAGCGAGACGGTCATTTTGTGCTTCTGGGCGAAGCCCGCCAGCCTTTTGGCTACGGTTAATTGCGTCGACGAAGCAATTGTCTTTGCCCCGAGCGCCTTCGCCTGTTCAAAACACTTGTCCAGTTCAGGATCGGTATAGTCGTCCCTGAAATTCAACGTGTACGCAAAAATGTCGATTCCGGCATCGTTGAACTTTTTGCGGATCGCGCGAAAATGCTCGGCGGGGGTATTCAGGCGCCATTCGCGGACGTCTTCCCGATATTTCTTCGCTTCCGGGCCGTTTTGACGGGCGCGCATCGCGGCTGCTCGGGCTTGCGGATCGGCCGGCGGATTTTCGGGACGACCATTTGCCTGCCGCGTTCGATTTTCACCTGGGGCGGTCGGGTTTGCAGGTTCCAGCTGAGGAGAAAACAGCTCGCAAACCGTTCCTCCACACTCCTTCATTGCCCGGATCACATCGTCAACGGAGTCCGCTCCAGTCCGGGGCATGGACCGAAAACTATAGGTACAGATCCCGAGCTGAACACCATTCACTTTCTGCCCGAGCATTCTGGAAGCAGGCAATATCGCCAAGCCAAATTTTCCGAAATCACGTCTTGAATACAAGGATTCGTCTCCGTTACCCGGTTGGCCGAATCGTACTCTTCAAAAAGAATTCGGCGAACCACCCCAGCTTAGAACACTCCTCCTGGCAGTGCGGGAGTGGCGCGGCGCGCTAGTGCGCACCCCAGAGGGCCAGAGGCAAGGTGAGAACGTCTTTGAAGAAGTGACGCGCCACCCAGAACTTCCAACGAACTACTTTCGTTCGAAACAAGATGTTCGACTTTTCAAAGGGGGAAACGCGAGAGCCACGCCATATCTTCCACGAATCACGTACCCCGATCCCGGCGAGAAGCAGCAGTGCCAGTGGTTCCGAGACCGATACGGCCCAATCGGGAGTCACAGCTCGGTTTGGGCGCAAACTAACTCTCCGACCGGACTGCGGAAGATCGCTCCTCGGCGAGGGCTCCGACTCGGACCACGCAAAATGCGCCGAAGAGGAAAGCCACGTAGAGCGCGGAAATGAAACTGAGAATCATGATCTCTCAAAAAGCACCCCTGCCTCCAAACTGAGTGCTTTATAAGTGATTGATCCCGTTAGCGTTCAGGGCGTTGTGCCAGCGGCTGGAGGTGCCGATATGGACCCTGGTTTCACCTCGGGTTCCAATTTGGAACGGACCTTTTCATTACAATCGATCCTGACATCCGAATGACAACGCTCAAGGCTTCGATCCTCTCCGCAACCTCACTGTCCCTCGTTCTTAGCAGTCTCCTCGGCGCCCAGAGCCACCCGGCCCCAAATGCGCCGGACCTGGCCTATCGACCGGTCGAAAATTGGGCCAAACTCCCGGACGGTTTGAATCTGGGTGAATGTTCCGGAGTGGCTGTTGATAAATCGGACAATGTCTGGGTATTCAATCGCGGCTCCCATCCGGTGGTTGAATTCGATCGCAATGGCAAGATGCTCCAGGCGTGGAACGACGTTCCTGTGAAGTCATCTCACGGGATTCGTGTTGATCCGGACGGCAACGTCTGGCTCATCGACGTGGCAGGCCACAAGGTCCTCAAAATGTCGCCGTCCGGCCACGTCTTAATGGTGATGAGTGCGGTGGCGGGCGCTCCCGGTGAGCAGAACTCTCCGTATGCGTTCAACCGGCCTACGAACGTTGGGTTTGCTCCCGATGGATCGTTCTTTATCACGGATGGATACGGCAATTCCCGCGTAGCTAAATACAACAAGGATGGCGATACCTCACGCAGTGGGGCAGCAAAGGGACCGGCGACAGTCAGTTCAACATCGTCCACGACATCGCGATTGATAATGGGGGGAAGCTTTACATAGCCGACCGCGAAAACGACCGTATTCAGATTTTTGATCAATCCGGTAAGTTTCTCGGGAAATGGTCCAATTTGGGAGCCGCGTGGGGACTCGTGTATGTCCCTCAGAAGAATGTCTTCTTTCTGAGTGATGGCGTGAACGACCAGATTATCGAACTCGATGCGAACGGGAAAATCCTCGGGAAGATCGGCTCGCACGGGAAAGGCCCGGGTAAGTTGCACTACCCGCACAGTTTGGCCGTCGATAGCTCGGGTGCTTTATATGTTGCGGAGGTCCTGAACTGGCGCGTTCAGAAGTTCGTTCCCTCGAAGTAGCCCAGGTGCGTCTCTCCTCTACTTGAACCGTAAGCGCCGATGTTACGTCTAAATAACCAAAGCGAGTCTACTGTACATGTATAATCAGACCCCTCAGAGTTCCGTTTGGGACAAGTTGAGCGGAACAACCTATTTAACCGGGCGTACGGCTGCCGTTGTGAAGCAAACATATCTGCTTTTCGGGCTAGCGGTTTTCAGTGCGCTTGCAGGCGGATACATCGGAGCAACTTCCGAAACGCTTGCGCGATTCTTTTCAGGGTGGCTCGGATGGATTGCTGCTCTCCTGCTCTTGAACATTGTTCCTCGAATTGCGATCAGCGTGCGCCACAATCACCAACTCGGCGTTGCTGCTCTCGTGGCGGATGGATTCGTCTCGGGTATCGCGTTATCCCCCCTGCTTTGGATAGCCCGCATTTTGGCCCCGGAGATGATCGTCGTCGCCTTGGGAATCACAGCTTTCGTTTTTTTGGGCGTAACGTTCTACATTATGAGCACCCGGCGGGAGTTTTCGGCCCCACGCGGCTTAATGGCGGGCTTGTTTTTCGCGCTCATCGGAACAATGATCCTGAATAGCTTCCTTCATATCGGGTTCATCGGAATCGTCATTGCGCTGGGTATTGGTGCCCTGGGCGTCTTCACCCTGGTCTATTCGACCAGCGCCGTGCTTCGGACCCCTGATGCGGACAGTCCCATCCCGGGTGCATTGATGCTGTTTGCAGGCGTTTTCAACATCTTTGTTGCTGCTTTGAATATTCTGCTGCGGGTGATGAACGGGAGCCGCGATTAAGTCGCCTTGCCGTAACAAGCGTCAACAATAGCTCCATACAGAAGATGCGCAGCGAGAGCCGAGACGTGAGAGCCGGCCTTCGCTGCGCTTGCCGTTTCCAGGTGAGTCAGCGAGACCGCCAATTCGTCGCCTAACAACCACAAACCTGCTCCGAAAGGTACTCCGCGAGCCGTCCGCAGGGCCGGATAGCTTCCTATGGCGGCGGCATACGCGATGCCTGTCAGAATACCGAAGGCGTAGTGCAAGGAACTGCCGAGCCTCTCGGCAAATTTTTGTTCGAGATCGTCGCCGAGGAGTGCTCGTGCCGCTCGCGCATCCGTTTGCGAGCTCAGCCCGAAGGCATCTGGATCCCAGAAGTGCACGACAGCCTTCATGGCCACGCTGCCTAACGCTCCACCTAGCGCTCCGGCTAGGAGTTTTCGACTACCGGCACCCATCGGTCTCCTGTGCGCTTCGCATTGCCTCGCACACGCCCAAGTGCAAGTACCGGCGCAGTTGTTCCTCATCCAGATTTGAAGGATCGAAGAGGCGGTTTAGTGCGGCGCCATCCAGGATGGTTGTGATCTCGGAAACGCGGCGCTGCTTCTCCCCGTTTGACAGGTTCGCGAGTTCGGGAAGGAAATTATCCACCTTTGTTGTACAGCAGCGAAGCAGCATCTGGGCGTGAAGTTCCGCCAGCCGGTTTTGTTTATGGGGATGGCGGATCGCATACATCTTAAATTCGAGCCCGAGAAGTACACGCTGCCGATCGCGAAGCAGGGTGAGTAGATCGTCCGTTACGGCGTCTATTCGCTCCTCCGTTGTCGCCGCTGCGGTTAATCGGGGCCTCACTCGTTCCTGGTCACGTAGGAGGTCTTCCTCGAAAATCGCAAAGAACACGTCTTCTTTACCCTCAAAGTTGGCGTAGAAAGCTCCCCGGGTCTTCCCGGCGTGGGCTGCGATCTCCTCAATCCGGGCATTTTCAAAACCGTCCCTCGCGAAGACGCGACGCGCTGCCCGAATCAGGTCTTCTCTTGTTTGTAAGGCACGCTTCTGTTTGGGCGCTGTCCAGATGCCGGGAAGCGAGCCATTAACTTTTTCCTGTTTCTCTGAATCACGCATGGGGAACTCAGTATCCAACGATATGACTAAACATACAGGAATGTATATTTTAAATCAAAATTGATGGAAACTTTCTGGAGGCAAATCGCTTTGGAACAGCAGTGTTTAATCCGGGAATCGCACCCCTCATCTCTCCGGCGAGTGGCCCGAGCTAGCGTGTTGGGACTAGCTGTTGCGCTTGTGTGCGTGCTCCTGACGAGCTGCGGCGGAAAGAACAACGCCGCTCAGGTTCCAACAGGTCCGATGCCGGTTTCAGTGGTCAAGGTGGACCAGGCCGACGTTCCGGTAACGGGTCAATGGGTGGGAACATTGGACGGATTTGTGAACGCCCAGATCCAGCCGCAGGTGAGCGGCTACCTCATCCGCCAGAATTACCGTGAGGGGTCGCTCGTCTCGAAGGGACAAATGCTGTTCGAGATTGATCCCCGGCCTTTCCAGGCGCTGGTTGATCAGGCGAAAGGTCAATTGGAACAGGCACAAGGCCAAGTAGCGCAGGCTCAGGCGCAAGTGGCGCAGGCTCAGGCGCAGCTCGGGTTGGCCGAAATCAACGTCAAGCGTGATACGCCTCTTGCTCAGGCAAGAGCCGTTGCGCAGAGTCAGCTGGACAACGACAAACAGCAAGCCGCGCAAGGGGATGCCGCGGTCCGGGCAGCGCAAGCGAATGTGCGTTCTGCTCAGGCCGGCGTCACCGCCGCGCAGGCAGCTGTTGAGACAGCAAAACTCAACTTGGGTTTCACACAGGTTCGATCACTAATCGATGGCGTAGCCGGACAGGCGACCACGCAGGTAGGAAATCTTGTCAGTCCGCAATCCGTTCTGACCTCGGTTTCGCAGCTCAACCCGATAAAGGTTTTTTTCTCCATCAGTGACGCCGAATATTTGAGGCTTACCGAAAGGGCTCGCCAGACAGGAGGAGATCTCCTTTCGGGGAAGGCGAACGTGCCGCTCACGCTGAGGCTCGCCAATGGGCAAGTGCACCCTCAGAAGGGTCGTGTTGTCTGGGTTGATCGTCAGATGAACCAGCAGACGGGCGCCATCCGGTTGGCAGCCTCATTTGCCAATCCTGGTAACGTTCTGCGGCCGGGCCAGTTTGGTCGAGTGTCGGCGGAAACGGAAGTGCGTCGCGGCGCAATCCTGGTGCCGCAGATTGCTGTGCTGGACCTGCAGGGTATGAAGCAGGTGTACACGCTGGGAGCCGGCAACAAAGTGCACGTTGTCAACGTGAAGCTCGGACCCGAGCATGGGCCCGACTGGGTGATTGAGAGTGGCCTGAATCCGGGTGCAACCGTCATTACAGACAATCTTCAGAAGTTGAAGGAGGGGGTTCCTGTGGCGCCCCAGGAAAGCGCGTCTAATGCCCTGGCGACTTCTTCTACCAACGACTCAGCCGGCAAGTAAGTATGTCGAAATTTTTTATCCGACGGCCCATTGTGGCCATTGTTATCGCGATCGTTACGGTCATCCTTGGCACCGTTTCGATGTTGACGCTCCCGACATCGCAGTATCCCGACATTGTTCCTCCTGAGATTCAGATTCAAGCGACTTACGCAGGCGCCGATGCCAACACTCTACAGCAGGCTGTTTCCACCCCCATTGAGCAACAGATGAATGGCGTGGACAACATGCTGTACATGCGCTCGGTAAACGCGAATAACGGGCAGGCAACGGTATACGTTGATTTCGACGTAAACACTAATGCGGACACCGATCAGGTGCTGGCGCAGCTCCGCGTGGCGCAAGCACAGGCGCAGCTACCGGCCCAGGTGAACACGGCAGGCGTCACAGTGCTGAAGTCCCTGACTTCGCCCCTGATGTTGATCAATCTCTCTTCGCCGGATGACCGTTATGGCCCCGAATTTCTCACCAATTACGCCATCATCAACTTGCAGGACGAACTGACGCGCGTTCCCGGTGTGTCGCGTATCCAGGTTTTCGGCGGACAATATGCTCTTCGCGTGTGGGTAAAGCCTGACCAGCTTGCCAAACTCGGCGTGACTGCCACGGAAGTGATCGGCGCTTTACAGACCCAGAACAACGTAAATCCCGCCGGTCAGATCGGCGGGGAGCCGGTGCCCAAAGGTCAACAGTTTACTTATACTGTTCGCACCCAAGGGCGCCTCGTTACGCCAGAAGAATTCGGGAACATAATTATCCGCGCAAACCCTGATGGGTCTGTCCTACATCTGCGGGACGTTGCGCGCGTCGAACTTGGGACGCAAGTCTATAACCTGACCGCGCGCTTCAACAATGCTCCCTCCGGTGTCATGGCCATATATCAGCTTCCGGGTTCGAACGCGGTGGCAACGGCCAAGGCCGTAAACAAGCGCATCAAGGAACTTTCGGCTAACTTCCCGACCGGCATGCAGTACAGCGTGCCGCTGGATACGACTAAGGCGGTAACCGCGGGTATCCACGAGATTGTAATCACACTGCTGATTGCGCTCGGCCTGGTCATTTTAGTCGTCTACATCTTCCTTCAGGGCTGGCGGGCGACCTTGATTCCCTTGCTCGCGGTTCCGGTCTCTCTGATCGGCACGTTCATCCTGTTCCCAGTACTTGGGTATTCAATCAATACGCTTTCTCTGTTCGGTCTCGTGCTCGCAATCGGATTGGTGGTTGACGACGCCATCATCGTGGTCGAGGCCGTCGAACGGTTGATTCACGACGGTTTGTCGCCGCGCGACGCTGCCCTTCGGGCCATGGAAGAAGTGGGAGGCCCGGTCGTGGCCATCGCGCTGATCCTTGCCGCGGTTTTCATTCCGACGGCAGCCATCCCCGGAATCACCGGCCGGCTCTATCAGCAGTTCGCGGTGACAATCGCGATCTCGGTCCTGATCTCTGCGTTTAACGCTCTGACGCTCAGCCCCGCGCTCGCCGCCTTGTTGCTGAAGCCGAAGAAGGAGGGTGGACGCCGCGGCCCGCTTGCGCGCTTTTTCGATTGGTTCAACCGCGTATTTGGGCGCACGACGAACTCCTACGTAGGAACCTCAGGTGTGCTGGTCCACAAGTCGGGTTTCGCGATGCTCGCCCTCGCGCTGGTGACTGTTGTTGTGGTGATGCTGGGCGGCACTCTGCCCACCGGATTCATTCCTCAGGAAGATCAGGGTTACATGTTCGTTTCCTTGCAGTTGCCGGATGCTGCTTCGTTGCAGCGGACGGACGCGGCTGCTCAAAAGATCACGGACGGCATGCTACACACGCCGGGTATCGCAAGTGTCATCGGCGTCAACGGATTCAGCTTGCTGACGCAGACTCAAAGCACCAACACAGCGTTCTTCTTCGTTTCCTTGAAACCCTGGGACGAGCGGAAATCCCGGGAGGAGCAGATCGAGAGTATCGGGGCGAGTCTGCAGCGACAGCTAGGTGCTGTGAGCGAGGGTCTGGCATTCTCATTCCCGCCCCCCGCCATTCCCGGTATTGGTACCTCCGGCGGCGTGACCATGATCGTGCAGGATCGGTCGGGCAATGATGATCCGAATTTCCTGACGAAAAATCTGTTCGCGTATCTCGGAGCGGTAGGAAAGCGTAAGGAGATTGCGGCGGCGATCCCCTCGTACCTTCCTGCGGTGCCGCAGCTCTATGCCGATGTGGATCGGGAGAAGGTCACTCAACAGCAGGTCGATCTTAATAACGTCTACAGCACCTTGCAAACGTTCATGGGCGGCTACCTCGTGAACTACTTCAATCGCTTCGGCCGCCAATGGCAGACGTTCGTCGAGGCGGAAGGCGATACGCGCACGAATATCCAGAACATTAATCAGTTCTACGTTCGTAGCGCGAATGGGAGCCAGGTTCCACTGGGATCTCTGGTGCATGTGCGCCAGATCACCGGGCCGGAGTTCATACTCCGCTTCAATGAATACACATCGGCTCAGGTCAATGTGACCGGCGCTCCCGGTTATAGCTCGGGACAGGTACGGGCAGCGCTCGAAGAGGTGTTTAACCAGACCATGCCGGCCGGCATGGGATTCGCCTACTCGGGGATGAGCTTTCAGGAGCAGCAGGCCGCCCAGGGTATCCCAACCTGGGTCGTGTTCGGACTGTCGCTTTTGTTCGTTTTCCTGATCCTCGCGGCGCTGTATGAGAGCTGGACATTGCCGTTCAGTGTTCTCCTCAGCACACCGGTCGCAATCCTCGGGGCCTATCTCGCATTGAGTCTGCGGTCACTTGAAAACGACATCTTTGCCACGATCGGCCTGGTCATGCTCATCGGCCTTTCGGCGAAGAACGCCATCCTGATCGTCGAATATGCCGTTCTGAACTACAAGAGGGGCCAACCGATCGCGGAAGCAGCATTAGGTGCCGCGCGCTTGCGGTTCCGGCCAATCATCATGACGGCGCTTGCATTCATCTTCGGTTGTCTGCCCTTGTGGACTGCAACCGGTTCTGGTGCGGTTTCAAGGCGGATTCTCGGCACCGTGGTCATCGGGGGAATGCTCCTTGCCACGGTACTCGGGATCCTGATGATTCCCGTCACGTTCGCGGTTGTCGAGTATCTTTCGCATCGCTTTGTGCGGGGTGGAAAAGGCACCAGTATGGATTCCACTCATCCGCCTGAGAGCAACGAGCCCGGCGGGGGCGGTCTGCAACCTCAACCGGAAGGGGGCCACGCATGAGACGGAGTACTCTACTCGGATCCTTATTACTTGCGATGCTTGTGGGCGCAAGCTGTACCGTTGGGCCCAAATATGCCAGGCCCCAGGTCCCTCCGACTCCGACATTCCGGGGAGCAGACAACGGCGAAGTTTCAAGCGCGAAAGAGAACTCGTTCGGCGATCAGAAGTGGGCGGATGTTTTCCATGAGCCCGAGCTGCAGGATCTGATCCGTACAGCGCTTGACAAGAATTACGACGTGCGTATCGCGGCGCAACGCATTCTCGAACAGGAAGCTCAGGTGAGGATCACTCGGGCGCAGCAATTCCCGACCTTCAACGTTGGGGGTACCGGGATCGGTGCCGAGCTGCCCTCTTCACTGAGGAACACAATCGCCAGTCCTATCGTGGCCGGTAGCTTTAACCTCTCGGCGGCATGGAACCCGGACTTCTGGGGTCTGTATCGCCGTCAGACCGAAGCCGCGCGTGCTCAGCTGTTGGCTCAGGAATGGGCACAACGCGCGGTACGCCTGACGCTGGTGCAGCAAGTTGCGGGAACGTATCTTCAGCTGAGAGCGCTCGATCGGCAGTTGGACATTGCCAGGCACACTGTGAAGATTCGACAGGATTCTGTCGACCTTACACGCAGGCTGGAAAGCGGCGGAGCCGTTCCGCTTTCGGATCTGCGGCAGGCCGAGGGGCTTCTTTTCCAGGCAACCGCACAGGTTCCACAGCTTGAACAGGCCGTTCAGCAGAGCGAAAACGGGCTGCGCGTCCTGTTGGGAGAAAATCCAGGGCCGGTGGCTCATTCAGCCGAAGGAGCCTTGGCTCCTCCACCGCAGGATCTGCCGGTCGGAGTTCCATCCCAATTGCTCGAGCGAAGACCCGACATTCTGCAAGTAGAGCAGCAACTCGTTGCTGCCAACGCGCAGATCGGGGTGGCTCGTGCGCAATTCTTTCCACAGCTCTCCTTGAGTGCCTCGGCCGGTATCGGCGGAGACAACCTCGGCGGTCTCGCCGACTGGTCGAACCGGACGATCTACGGAATCGGGTCATTAGCTCAGCCAATCTTCGCCGGCGGGCGGCTGAAAGGGCAGTTGCAGTTGTCCCAGGAGACGCAGAAGCGGCTGGTATTGACCTACCAGCAGACGATTCAAGGCGCGTTGAGAGATGTTTCGGACGCGCTGGTCGCTCTCAAGAAGCAGCGGGCAGGACGGGAGGAGCAGGAAAAACTCGTGGCTGCTGCGCAAGATGCGACCCGCCTCGCGCGCCTTCGCTATGAGGGCGGGGCCACCGCCTACCTGGAGGTGCTAACCACGGATTCAGCCCTGTTTTCGTCCCAGTTGAATCTGGTTAATGCTCAGCAGAGCGAAGCGCTCGCGTTAGTTCAGCTCTACAGCGCATTGGGTGGCGGCTGGCAGCAATAGCGGTCGTCATTCTGTGTGTTCCGGTCTGATCTAATGTCCGTGTGACGCCTCGTACCGCAAGCCGCGGCTCCGAACGGGTATTCCAAGCCCTGGAAACGTTTAAAATTGAGCTTCCGTCATGGGGGTTCGCCAATACCGGCACGCGGTTCGGCAAATTTCTCCAGGCCGCGGCCGCAACAACGATCGAAGAAAAATTCAGCGATGCCGGCCAGGTACACGCCTTGTGCGGAATCTGCCCGACGGTCGCTCTTCATGTGCTTTGGGATTTCCCCGAAGGTGTTGCGAGTTACGAAGAAGTATCTTCGCTTGGACGCCGATTTGGTATTCGACCCGGTGCGATCAACCCCAACTATTTCCAGGATCAGATCTACAAGCACGGTTCGTTCGGCAACCCGGACGAGGCAGCCCGCCAACAGGCGCTTCAGCACACCCTGGACAGCATCGAAATCGCGCGCCACCTGCATAGCCGGGATATCTCGCTCTGGTTCGCCGATGGCTCGAACTATCCAGGCACGGCAAACATCCGGCAACGAAAAGAGTGGTTCACCGATCTGCTTCGAGCCGCTCACCATGCGCTTTCTCCTGAGCAACGGTTGCTCGTGGAATATAAACCCTTCGAACCCGCGTTCTACCATACCGACATAGCTGATTGGGGCATGGCGCTGCTGCTTGCACAGGCGGCCGGGCCACAAGCAAAGGTGCTGGTCGACACGGGCCACCATTACGCGTCGCAGAACATCGAGCAAATTGTCGCCTGGCTACTCTCAGAGAACATGCTCGGCGGGTTCCATTTCAACGACAGGCGGTATGCCGACGACGACCTCACCTTGGGATCTATCGATCCATACCAGGTGTTTCGGATTTTCCACGAAATCGCGTTCTACGAATGGGAAGCCGGAACGCGAGCTGATCTTGCGTATACCATCGACCAAAGCCACAACTTGAAAGGCAAGATTGAAGCGATGATCCAATCCGTCACGGTGGCCCAGGAGCTGTTTGCGAAGGCTGCATTGGTGGATCACGAAGAGCTGGCGGATAGGCAGCGGCGTTCGGATCTGGTGCGGGCCGAGGCTCGTCTTCAGGATGCTTTCGCTACCGATGTCCGGCCCCTTATCCGTGAGTGGCGTGCCGCAAAAGGGTTGCCGGAAGATCCCATGGAAGCTTTCCGGGAGAGCGGTTACCTGGAGCGAATCACAAGCGAGCGACGGGACAGGAACCTGTCGAGCGTGACCTCTTACGCGTAGTCTCGCGAATCTCAACGCATCGCCTTACTATTAAGGTTTCTTACATGCCAAAAACGATTGAACTTGTTCACCTCAAAGATCTCTGGGAAGAGGGGGTGGCGGCAAAGTTCGGGAACGATCAGCTCAGCTTGCTGCGCTATCGTTCCAACCTGCTTGGAGCGGACCTGCGGATCACAAATTTCGGCGGCGGGAACACGAGTTCCAAATTCGAGATGCCCGACCCCTTCACAGGCAAGCCGGTCCGGGTCTTGGCCGTCAAAGGCAGCGGCGGTGATCTCGGCTCAATTCAAAATTCCGGCTTCGCGATCCTGTATCTCGACCGGCTCGAACAGTTGAAGCAGCTCTACCGGGGCGAACAGTTCGAGGATGAGATGGTCAGCTATTATCCACTCTCCGCCTTCGGCACAAACAGAGTTGCTGCTTCCATAGACACGCCGCTTCATGCGTTCCTTCCTTTCGACCACGTCGACCACCTGCATCCGGACTGGGCAATCGCCATTGCCGCCAGCGTGAACGGGAAAGCCAAGCTCGCCGAATTCAACAAAAAGTTTGGACGAAACATCCAGTGGCTGACCTGGCAACGGCCGGGTTTCGAACTGGCGTCGCAGCTCGAGAAAATCGTAAGCGACAACCCCGGGTGCGATGGCGTTCTCCTTGGCAGTCATGGTCTATTTACCTGGGGCGATTCGCAACGCGAGTGCTACCTGAACAGCATTCGCACCATCGACCAGATGGGCGACTTCATCGCCGAACACCAAAGGAAAGGTACACCGGTGTTTGGCGGAGTCAAACATCGAGCGCTCCCCGATCGCCAAGCCATGGCAACCGCCGTCCTGCCGGTGCTCCGCGGCGTCGTCTCCTCGAATCGTCGGGTGATCGCCCACTTCACTGACCACCTGGATGCGCTCGAATTTGCAAACTCTGAATGGGCCGAACAGTTGGGCCAGCTCGGGACGAGTTGTCCGGATCATTTCCTGCGGACTCGTATTTGCCCGATGTTCATCGACTGGAGGCCGGGAGGGCAAAGCGTCGAGGATCTGAAAGCTCGGATAGCAGAACAGGCCGTCTCCTATCGGAGCGAATATGGCAGCTATTACAAGGACTGGGCTACGGACGACTCGCCGAAGCTTCGCGATTCGAACCCCTCGGTAGTGGTGATTCCAGGACTCGGAATCTTCGGATTTGGTAAGAACAAGAAAGAAGCCCGGATCACTACCGAGTTCTTCATCAACGCCGTGCACGTCATGGCGGGCGCGAACGCTCTCGATGATGGAGCCGAACCAAGCTATCCGTATCCGCAAGCGCGAGACGCAGAGCAGTCGAAGCAGTTTGTCAGCTTCCGGAACTACGTGGCGTTGCCGCGCTCAGAGGCCTTCCGCATTGAGTACTGGGCACTCGAAGAGGCTAAGTTGCAGCGGATGCCACCCGAGGCGGAGTTTAGCCGGAAAATCGCTCTGATCGTTGGCGGCGGAAGCGGCATCGGCAGGGAAGTCGCACTTCTGTTGGCCCGAAAGGGCGCGCACGTCGTTGTCGCCGATCAGAACGCCGCCGGTGCAAAAGAAGTCGCACGAGAAGCAGCCGCCGTCTCCTCGTCGGAAAACGTCATTTATACCCAAGTGGACCTAAGTTCCGGGAGCAGCATTGCGGAGGCCGGTCGTTTCACGATTTCCCAATTCGGGGGCCTTGATGTCATCGTGAATACCGCGGCCATTTACCCGGTACCGGACGCCACCGGTGAGTTGACCGAAGCGCAGTGGAACAAGACGTTCGCGATTAACGTGACCGGGAATTACTTTTTGTTGAAGGAACTGTACTGGATCTTAAAAGACCAGAATTTGCCGGCGGCTGTGGTGCTGACCAGCTCGGCGAATGCCGTCGTGCCGAAGCACGGCAGCGAAACGTATGATGTCAGCAAAGCGGCCCTGAATCATCTCATACACGAACTGGCGGTAGGTTTTGGTCCGCTCGTCCGAGTGAATGGCATCGCCCCGGCAACCGTCGTTGCGGGCTCGACCATGTTTCCCCGGGACCGCGTGATCAATTCGCTGCAAAAATACAAAATCCAATTCTCGGAATCGGAGTCGATTGAAGAGCTGCGAACGAAGCTGGCCAACTATTACGCTCAACGCACGTTGACGCGTCGCGCCATCCTGCCCTCCGATTGCGCTCACGCAATCGCATGGCTGGCAAATGATGAAAGCGCAAAGACGACGGGCCACGTCATCCCGGTCGACGGCGGACTGCACGAAGCTTTCCTTCGGTAATCGACAGTGCGGCGCGTCTGTTTCACATTGCAGGTACGCCCGGAGCGCCTCGAAGAATATAAGGCCAGGCATCGCGACGTGTGGGCCGAAATGTTGCAGGCCTTAAGGGAAACGGGCTGGAAAAACTACTCTTTGTTTCTACGGGATGATGGGCTGCTGGTGGGGTATCTGGAAACGGAGGACTTTGAAACAGCGAGGAGAGCGATATCGCAACGAGAAGTGAACGTTCGTTGGCAGAAACAAATGGCCGAACTCTTTGCTTCTTCGGGGGGAGACATGCCTGATGAGGCAATGTCACCCCTCGAACAAGTGTTTCACATCGACTAAAGAGAAGCGCTATTGTTTGTCGAACGAGGCTTCGGTTCCGGAAGCGCAATTGGCGTCGCCGTTGGGTCCGCAGTAGTGCTCGTGTCCGGTGTTACGGTCGTTGGGGTTGGATTCAGCACCGGGTCCACAGTAGGCGCCGGAGTTGGATCCGGAGCGACCGCAGCCGCCGGGGTTGGATCGACGGTCGGTATAGCACTTGGCGTGGACGCCGGTGCCGCCGCACCACCGATGATCTGCGCCAACTGCGCGCGTGCTGCTTCCCAAGTGTCGGGATCAGCCGACCAGCTGATGCCACCTCGGAACCAGGACGGATCCCCATCCGGAGCGGGGTTTTCCCACATGGCTTTCGGAATGACGGTGTTGATGATGTTTTGGACTGCGGTCGGATTGATCTGCGACGCTAATGCGAGATAGTCCGCATCCTGGATACCGCGACGCCATTCCTTCAAGCGGAGGCTGGCGAATGGTCCATCCACGCCGTAGGAATCACTGAGATTCATCACATCAGTGCCCGGATAGACGAGGACGCCGTTTCCGTTGGTTGTGCCGTTGTTTCCGTACATGCCAAGGAACGGATCGTAGTACGTTTGCGTTCCCCACGTGACGGTACTCTGGAACCGGTTATTCGTGCCGCTTAAGTTAGCCTGCCAGTAGTACCAGCCATCGACGCCTTTCTTGTACTGAGCCCAGGGCAGGGTGCGCGGGGCCGTGCCGTCGTCCTCTGTATTCAACGTGCCAACGCCGGGTCGGCCATCGTTGTACATCCAGAGTTGCTTGCCGGGGGTGGATTTGATCGCGTTCGCAACGCCTTGCGTTACACCAGTTGCATCGCAAATCGGGATCAACGGGCAGGCACCGATTCCGGCATGACTGCCAGCGATGTCAAGGCTCGGAGTCAGAATGCTTGCCGCCACCATGTCCAAGGTGGAAAACGAATACATACGGTTTCCCGATCCGGGATTCTCGTTCATCCACCGCGACCACATCTCCAAGGTAGGAGCGGTATTGTAGGGCGGCTCATCCGCGAGGTAGAGGAACGTCTGGTTCCCGGGCGCATTGGTGTCGAACCAGTTCACCCAATTGTTCGTGTGCTGCCACATCTCGGCCTCAGAACCATTTCTCCAGGGCCAATTCTCATACAGCCCAACGCCGTAAACGCCAACCGGTGTCCCCACGCCAGGACCGTCATAGCCATTCGCTGCCGTGAAAAGTTGTCCGGTGTATCGCGGAACTGATGTGGCACACGGATGATCTTCCACCGTGCAATCGTTGTCGCCAAGCAAAGCGATCTTGTGACGGTGGAACAATTCATAGTAACGGTCGCTGATTTTGAATATCCGCTGACCGTCCGCGCTCAGTGGATTCGCGTATCCTCCGTATCCGGTTGCATATCGCCACATAACGTCGGATGAAGTGAAGGGCATCATGACCTTCTCCGTCGGCACATCCGGAAGGGCGAAATTGTACACTGTCAGCTGAACTGGAACGACTCGCGATACCGTCGAGCCTTCACGCACAGTTACGTTTCCGGTGTATGTCCCTGCCGGGATCGTCTTCGGGATGTAGATGTCGCTCCAGATGCTCTCGTTTTGGCCGGCCGAAATCGTAAAGTTTTGACTCAGTTCGAGCGGAACGAGAATATCCGGATAATACTTGTCATGGTCCGGACGATCCGTCCAGCCGCCGGTGCCGCTGCCATTCGCGTTCCAAACGGGTAATCGGAAGCGCGTGGGGTAAATCAGTTCGTCGCCTTTGTAGTATCCGAAAAAGCTCAGTCCCTTAATCTGTAGATAACGTGTGTAGAACAGCTCGATGGGCCGATTCACCCAGTTGAAGACACCATTGCCAGAAGCGGGTGTGGACTGAATGACTGCTCCGTTAGGTCC